>JBLHNE010000059.1:0-8294 GCA_047619265.1 Rickettsiales bacterium
CTTTTGTCAATAAATCTTCTAAAAAAGAAAAAGAATCAGAACTAAATCAAACCCCTTCCCTGTTTTAGGAAATGGCCAAAAACTGCATATTTCACCCAAAAGTTTTAATAAGGATTTTCATAAAAATATCATAAGTTAGCCTTTTAGGGGGGAAATATTGGATTGACTACGATGATTTGTTATTCGTAGAGGTATATTTCTTTTTCTTCAATAAATCGCGAACTTTAAAAAATAAAATTATTCCAGAAACAACAATAACAAAAATATTCTTAAAGATAATTGGCATAGAGCTGAGCATTAAACCATAAATCAACCAACAAATTACGCTCAGCATAGACAAAACATACATCCAAAAGGAAATAGCGTTGGTATCTTTAGTTTGAATTATTCTAATAGCTTGTGGAACAAAGCAAATCCCGCTGAGGATTGCGGCGATATATCCAACTATTTCAACTGCAGGCATAAATAATTTTAAATTATATCAAAAAATTAAGAACGAGTTATTTGTTCTTCTCTAGGCTTGTTTGTTGGCGAGGGTAATTCTTTCTTCCACTCCTCTTTATCTTCACTTTTTTTAGAAAACACTGTAGCACTTTCTAAAAATCCTTTGGGCAAAGTTCCTGATAGAACTGCTTTGATAATATTTACTCCTTCTTTTGGGTGTTCACTGATACAGTCAAATTCACCATGAAATTTATGGTGAGTATAAGCAGGAAAATTTAAAACTATCATAGAATTTGGTGGAAATTCTATATATTTTTCGCAATCTTTCCTTTTTTCTGGATCTTCTTCAATTCCACAAAAATTTAAGGTAACTCCTCCTTTTTTCTCAGTAGTTATAATAATTAAGGTTCTGTCTCCAGGATGAAAATGTGAATCAGTAGTTTCTTGCTCAGAGTTAAGACCAGAAAAATTCATCAATGTTGAACTGCTTTTAATATATTCTGTCGGTTTTGATATTGGTAAGGTGGTTTCCTCATAAAATTTCTCCATATTTGGATCATTAAAAATTCTTTCTCTCAAGGACTCTGCAATAGATTTAGCTAATGATGGTTCTAATGTAATGCGAAGTGTAATGGATGATTGTTGTATATTTTTTTCATGCGGTAAGACCTGTTCTATGTAACAAGTTGGTAATACAAAACTTTCTTTCGATTTTTCTATATCAAATAGAAACGGCACATGTTCTTGAATATCAACTACTATCATAGAATTTGCAGGAATTGGTTCTGATTCTGTTAATAGATCTGTTGGTGTAACGGATTCTGAAGATGCCTTACCTAGATTTCCATATCTCAAACTAGAATTACTTCCTATACATACCAATAAAAATTTTCCATATTCTTTCTCATCTTCTGACTTTACATCTTTCGAGGTAAAATGTCTTACCGTACTTTTATCTTCTAAATTTAAACTTTTATTCAATTTTCCACTCATTTTTTTAGCAAATTCAGTCGCTTCTTTTTCATCCATATTTCGTATCACAGTAAAAAAGACTGGCGGAAATTCTGAATTTGTAGAAAATTTACGGCTGGAATCTGCCATGAATTGCGAACGCCTCCTCTCATAAATAAAAGGGGTAGATACGCTCGCCTGATTCAAAATTTTTCTTAATGAAGGGTTTAATAATGTTGGACGCATAGTTTTCTACTTTTGAGCCTCCAACAGTTTTTCTGTTGTAAGCATTGAAATGAAATCTTTTGTTAAACCATTAAAAATCTTTCCTTTTTTAAATAAAATTCCATAGGTCATTTCAGGAAAATATTCAGTCAAATCTCTAGTGGTTAATATATCATCTTTTGCTCCTTCTAAAATAATACTAGAAATCATTGCAACACCAATTTCCGCCCTAACAAATTGTTTTAGAATTTCCCAATCGGCAACTTCCAATTTAATATTCACCTTGAAGCCATAAAGTTTTATTATTTCTTCAAAGGCTGGTAAAGTGATAAATTTTGGGTCAATTCTTACTAATTCATATTTAGCAATATCAAATAAAGTTAAGCCCGCTTTGTTGGCTAAAGGATGATCTTTTCTAATTAATAAAATCGGTTGATGCTTAACGATAGGAATGAAATCTAATTCGGTCGGAATTTCGTTAATTGGCATTGGGTAGATAAAAAAATTAATTTCATCATTCATTACCTTGTTGATCATTTCATCTCTTGACAATTGTCTAATGGTAAATCGGGTATCAGGATATTTATCTTTAAACTTCTTTAAATATTTTGGCAAAATATAAGAAATGCTGACATGATTTGCCGCAAAATTGATTGTGGTTAATTCTTTACAATGAGCATGATTCATAAAATTTAAGAACAAATTGTCAATACCTTGAACAAATGGAACTGCATATGCGTAAAATGCTTTACCCATTTCTGTTATTGTGACTTTTTTGCTATCTCGATCAAAAAGTTTTATTTTCAAATCACGCTCTAATGATTGAATCTGAAGAGTTACTGCCGATTGAGTAAGCCCCATCTTTTGAGCCGCTTTAGACATACTCCCACTTTGAACGGTATGATAAAAACCTTTTAATTGTTGTAGGCGATTTTGTTTATAATAAAACTGGTTTGGAAGTTCCATATAAGTTTGTTTCATATCTTTATAAGAAGATGTGAATATAACTCATTTGATTTTGTTTGACAATAGTAGTTTTATGCTAGCGACCCAATAGGCGCAATAAAAACAAAGGAATAAAATGAAAAATCAATCTTTATCAAACATCTCTCACGACCTAAGAAATTATATTTGGGGCATAAATGGTCTTGCCCATCTTGTTGCTGAGTGTATTGATTCTTGCCAAAAAATGATAACGGAGAAAGAGGGTAATATTAACAATAGTTTAAAGGAGGCTTCGGAACTTATTCACATTCTTGAACCCTATTCTAAGGAAGCTATAGATTATATTGACGATATGCTCGATACCACTCAAATTGAAACAGGGGAATTCACAATTGGAAGAATTGAGGATTGTGATATTGAAAAACTGATTAATAGGCTTTTGATTTTTAATAAAACTCTTCTTATTAAAAATAAAGTTACGGCTCATACCCAAATTGAGCCAAACCTTCCTCATCTGCAATGCGATGTGCGAAGACTCAAGCAGATTTTAATGAATTTAATTACTAATGCGGCTAAATACAGCTCTGAAAATAGTATAATTAAACTTGCTGTTCATAGCGAAAATAACAAGATTTACATTAAAATTACTGATTCTGGCATTGGAATGAATGAGGCAGAACTTGAAATGGCATTAGTTGGTAATGGAGTGACAATTGATAAATCGACTTTGGATAAGCCGTTTGATTCTCATGGTCTTGGCTTACCAATTGTTAAACAACTTATGGAGTTGATGGGTAAAATGACTATTGAATCCAAAAGAGGCCGGGGAACGAAAATTGTTTTAGAATTTGCCTGCGCTTAGTTTTTGGTCTTAATAATTTTTAGGTGGGTGATTAGGTGAAATGGTAAAAAATGGACTCATAAATTTTAATGAGCGATTGCGGATGATCTAAGGAAAATATTTTAAAAATATTTATTGATCTTTTTGGGTGGAATGTGCAGTTTTAGCCAAAAAATCGGGTAGATTTTATTTTTTTGTGATTTCTGAAGAATTTTTTATCTAATTTCAATAATTTATTTCTCAATAATTCCTTCAGCAATTCCATAATTTAGATATTCGGTCATTCTTGGTTTTTAATAGTTTTACTATTAAAATTGAAGTGGTGCTGGCCAGAATTAGGAATGGTAGACTGGAAGTTGACTGGTTGGTTGCCTCGTAAATTATGATAGCTGAAGTAATTGGTTCTTCTAGAACAACTGCTAAAAAAGCGACCATTCCTGTTAAAATTAAAATTTTGATTCCAGCATAAGAAAAAATTGTTGCAACTATTGAAGCGATTCCTGCGCCAATTGTTACTGCTGGAGCCACTAAACCTCCGGCTGAGCCACTCAAGAAGGTTGCGGTAGTGTTGAGTAGGCGCCCTAAAACTTCTTTGTAGGAAAGTAGAACATGTCCATTTAAGGCTGCATTGGCGGTTTCAATTCCGCCACTAAAGGAATATATTCCACAATAAAAACTAGTAATAGCAACAACAAGACCAGCAATAATTGGAACTAAATGCCAGAATTTTGATTTAATTCCAACTGTTATTTGGTAGAAGTAAAAATTGATTTTTTTAAAGAAAAATGCCACAAATCCACATATTGCAGAAATTAGAATCATTAATAAAATTTGTTTTGTTTCAAAAGTGAATCCAAGATCGTAAATATTAAAAACAGAATTTTCCTTCTCTAGAAAAAAAGCAAACACAGTCATTGCCACTAAGGTGCAAAACATATTAGTGTTGAAATTGTAATATCTATTCTTTACGAGCTTTTCAGTTACATACATTAATCCTGCAAAAGGAGCATTAAAAGCCACGGCGAGACCCACCGCTGAACCTGCAAAAATCCAATTTTGAGGATTTATTTTTGGAATTATTTTTTTTAATTTTTCAGAAACTCCAGCAAAAAAACTAGCAGCAATATAAACTGATGGACCTTCTCTTCCTAGTGCCCCACCTCCAAAACTACAAACTAATGAGCTGACAATACTAACTAATGCACTTTTAAAACTAAGAGAATTGGAGACTTGTTTGGAGCTTTTATAGTGTTTTGTTTGCTCTAAGGCAGATTTAATATGCTCTAGATTGCTACCTGCTGAATTAGGAGAGAATTTGCGACATAAATAGGCGGCAACCCAGAAAAATAGCGGGGTAACGATAAAAGTTACTAATGGGTTTTTGATTAATCTTTCTTTCGCCAATAGATCTAGGCTGGAAAAAAGATCGCAATAAATGCTAATAACAACACCAACTGAAGCTGTTGTCATTGCTAGAAGCAAGAGACTTAGATTTCGGTTATTATTTCTGAGCAATTTAATTTAGGATTTGACCTTTAATAATTCAACTATGTCAAGATAGGATTTTCTTGCTGCAACATCTAGGGCAGTTAAATCTTGTTTATCTATCAGATTAAGATCTGCGCCAGCTTTAATTAATTCTTTAGCAACCAGAGTTCTACCTTGATCTGCAGCATAGTGAAGCGCGGTTCTGTGATATGCAATACCTTGTGCATTAACATTAACTTTTGCCCTAATTAATATTTTAACCACTTCAAGATATCCTCTTTGCGCAGCAAAATGAAGAGCTGTCCAGCCATTGCTGGTTAGCAAATTAACATCGGCTCCGCGAGTGAGTAGTGCAATAACTAATTCTAGATAACCATTTTGCGCCGCAATATGCAAAGCTGTGTCGCCAGAACCTGTTTTAAAATTAATTTCAGAATTATCTAAATCTAAAATTTTTTCAACTGTTTGAACTTCGTTTTCATAGCAAGCTTCAATGAGTGGACTATTTTTGGTTACTTCACCTAGAAAAATGTCGTCTTCCATTTGTTCGTTTATTTTTTCAGCCATTTGCAGGAATTTATAATTTGATAAGAAAGTAAGATAGACCCTAAATCTATTAGTGGACATAAGAAAAAGCAACAATTCTTAGGGGCTCTTTTACAATAACACTATATATTTAATTAAAGAAAAAATTGCGCGGTTGGCAGAAAAAACCAAACCCATTTTTTATTATGGAAATGTCTAATCTTCTGGAAGAAAGATTCAAATAAATTAAATAATATTTTTATTAAAGAACAAAATGTCTGTGTGAAAGGATGTGGAAATATCCCAAACCCTCAAATACAGTTAACTTATTAATTTTAGTGGAACTGTCCGACAAAAATTAACCTCATCAATAATTTTCCATCTGATTTTTCATTCATACTTACTGATGCCCTCCTTTTGTATAAATTCCTATTTTATTGTTAGCCTTAAACTGTTCCACAAAACTATTTTTTTTCGCGTCTCTAGTCGGATTATCTTTCTTCACCACAGATTCACCCCTCAAATAACAAGCCTGACTAATCATTATTGTTTGGTAAATTTTATCCTTGTTTGTATTAACATTAATCAGGCCCATTTCCTCAAGAGCGTCCAAATTTTTTCTAATATATTGTTCGGCATTTTGTTTGCAGCCATCAGGAATTTCTTCAAGTACAGATTTGTCTTCCACCAAATCATTAACAAAAAGACCAGCACTTTGTAAAACCCCACCAGGGCTGATCATTATTAAAATCTTTTCCGATAATGGATATTCCTTTTTTAGTTGTTCAAGTGAAAGTTTTAAAATTTTATGCTCCATGTCATAATCTACCGTATCTTCTTTACATGAATCTAGTTCAGATCGATAGCCAGCAATATTAAGTTCTGGATTTTTCTTAAAATAGGCAATAGCGATTCGTGCTAATGTTGGATTTTTATCCAAAATATTGTTAACCAAATAATTTTTTGTTGCAGAACCAATCCGCTGTATTGAATGATTATCAAAATCAGAATTTGATAAATAAACATCTAAATCTTCTTTTGTGAAAGATTTATCAAGCGAAATAGACTCATATTTCTGTTTCTTTAATTCAGATTCGATTCCTTCATCTCCAGTTGTAACTATTAAAGATAATTTGGCAGAAGGGAATTGAATTGAAGGATATTTAAAATCAGGTAATTGTGCAGAAGTGCCATCTATTTCAGAAAATTCCGCAACCCTACTTGGTGGGTTAATAATTTTTTCCACCTCTTGTAGAACATCAGTACAACGAAGACAGCGAACAATAATAGTTGCTCCAGGGCGTTTTTTTATCTCTTGGGAAAGAAATGATTTTGCCGCCTTTAAGTCAGAAACTTTGTCTCGATTGGGATTATTTTCATTTATTACCAGCTCATCGTTTTTCAAGTTGATTCCGAATCTTACAGCTGCGCTAATAATGTCATCTTCCATTGCTTCCATAGAATGCCCTCGTAAATTAATGATACTGCTGCGAAAGTTTGGATCGTCTTTATTATTCTCATCTGATGCGTAGGCGGAGTGCATTGCTGCGGCAAGTTTACCCATTCCTCCTTTTCCACAGATAACTAATCGTTTAATATTCTCATGGTTTTTTGGCGACAAGAATTTTCTTTTTAGTTGATTTACGACGCTTTTGGGGATTTGTTGATGAGGTTCAAATGCGCCGAATGTGACCTTATTTAAATTTGTTGGTTGGTTGTGATTGTACCATGTTTTTTCCACTTTTTTTTGAGCTTCACCGCTAAAAAATGCATAAATTCCTCCAAAAAAAACCGTTGCTAATGTAAGTGAATAATATGCATCACCAAGACCATGTCCATGACCGCCGCCATGATTTTGATGTCCTCCAGATTCTTGATGGGCGCTAATTGATGTTGATAAAGCATTGTTTATTTTTTTAGGATTTTTAAAGATTATTTTTGTTCCTCGAAGAGGAGTTGGCGATGTGAAGTTGGAATAAAATCTTGGCAAATGATATCTTGTAAAGTTTGGTCGCATATTTTTTGGCTAAAAATTACTAAATTGATTGGTTAATTAAACTTATTATCTATGCGTGAGGTCTGGGAAGATCTCTCTTTCAACCTAGAATAGTCACTTTAAATGCCTTGAATTAAAAATTAAAAGTTTTTAGTGATCAGAAGAGAAATTCCCCCACATTTCAGACTAAAAATAATTAAAAATCCGCAGACCTTTTGCCTCAAATATTTACTAATATTTTATCAATTTAATGAGGTTAAAAAATGTCAAAACATCTAAAAAAATACAATTCTGATTTTAAGTTAAAATGCGTAACAAAATATCTATCAGAAAAAGTTACTGCGTCACAAATATGTTCAGAATTTAATATTTCCAAAGCAACTATTCATAAATAGGTAAATTAATTCAAAGATAATAGTTCAGTAATATTCAATGATTCCAACTTGTCTGCCAGCAACAAGCAAAAAGATTGGCAGAAAAAGAAAAAGCAGATTTATGCGCCAAGATAGTTCAATTAAATGTGGAGCATGATTTATTAAAAAAATATTGGACAGTTGGATTATCAAAAAAGAGTAAATTATCTCAATAAGGAGATTGATAATTTATCTGTCCGTAATAAATGTAAATTATTGGATTTATGCAGATCTAATATTTATTACCGCCCTTAAAACTTTGCCCAGATTAACAATCTCTGCAATGAAATTTATGAATTATGGTCAAAATATTCATTCTTTGGTTACCGAATAATAGCCGCTATTTTAAATGAACAAAAAGAATATAAGGTCAATAAAAAGAGTGTTTTACGGCTCATGAGGTTAATTGGCATACAGGATTTTTACCCAAAAATCAAACCACAATTATTAACAAAAAGTAATATAA
>JBLHNE010000060.1:0-8242 GCA_047619265.1 Rickettsiales bacterium
CCAGCAGAAACGGATTCTGAGGTGAAAAGAAAATTTTTTGAACCTGTATTCATAATTTACCACTTAATTAAGATTAATTATATTATAATTCATTTTTTAGTTAAAAAAGGCAAAAATGCCTCAATATGTATCAGGATAAGACTTTCATTTTTAACAATTTTTAGCTCAAAACTATTTAGCAATAGAGCTATTCAATTTTAATAAACCATGTAAATAATATTTAGTACTGACAAAAAACTAAAGGGTTGATAGTTTGTATTTTTTTAAGAATAAAATTAATTAAAAAATGTTTTTAAACCTCATCAAACAAGAATTTCTAATTCAACTCAGAAATCCTTCTGGCCTGCTTCAATCAATAGTTTTCTTTTTGATTTCTACTAGTCTTTTTGCAATTACCACTAATATTGAAAACGATACAACTGCAATTGCAATAATTTGGATTTGCCTAACGTTTGCTATTTTATTATCTTCAAGTCAATTTCAAAAAGATTTTGACGACGGAACCTTCGAACAACTATTTCTAAGCGGTCAAATTTTTGAGTTAATCATATTAAGCAAAATAATCTCTAATTGGCTTTTTAATTCCTTACCCTTAATTATCACCTTGCCAATAATTAGCTTATTATTTGGACTTCGTAGCGAGCTATTAATCAATTTATTTATTACCGCAATCATTGCTAGCCTTATCATAAATTTCTTGGTCAGTTTCGGATCTTCTCTGACTTTATCATCAAATCAGACCAGTTCTCTTTTGACAATTTTGATTCTTCCGCTTCTAATTCCGATTATTATTTTTGCCAATTTGGCATTAGGAGGAGATTTTGTAGTTTCAATAAAATTTTTATTAGCAATATTGGTTTTCTTAACACCAATCCTAACCTATACTACATCAGTAGCAATTCGAACTAATATTGTTGACTAAAAAACCGTTAGCTCCATAAATAAGAGCTAACGGTTTTTTAGATTAAATAATCTTTAGAGTTCTTTTCTAATCAACTTAGTAGCGTCAACCATTCCGATCAAAGCTTCTTTGGTTTCTTTCCAATCTCTAGTTTTTAGGCCACAATCTGGATTAACCCAGATTTGATCAGCTTTCAAAACATCGAGAGCTTTTCTCAAAAGAGTGACCATTTCTGAAGTAGCTGGAACTCTTGGAGAGTGAATGTCATAAACCCCGGGTCCAATTTCATTAGGATATTTAAAGTCTACAAAAGCGCTTAACAGCTCCATGTTAGATCTTGAAGTTTCGATTGAAATTGCATCAGCATCCATTTTTGCAATGTCAGCGATGATGTCATTAAACTCAGAATAGCACATATGAGTGTGAATTTGAGTCTTATCTTCAACTCCACTAGCAGTAACTCGGAAGGCTTCAACAGCCCATTTTAGATATTCTGCCCATTGATCTCTTCTAATTGGCAAACCTTCACGAAGAGCTGCTTCATCGATTTGAATAATTTGAATTCCAGCTTTTTCTAGATCGCAAACTTCATCACGAATTGCAAAAGCAATTTGTAGAGCAGTATCTTTTCTTGGCTGATCGTTTCTAACGAATGACCATTGTAGAATTGTGATTGGACCAGTAAGCATTCCTTTCATAATTCTTTTGGTCTTGCTTTGAGCAAAAGATGACCATTCAACCGTCATTGGAGCTTCTCTTGAAACATCTCCAAAAATAATTGGTGGCTTAACGCAGCGAGATCCATAACTCTGAACCCAACCGAATCTACTAAAAACAAAACCATTAAGTTGCTCACCAAAATATTCTACCATATCGTTTCTTTCAAACTCGCCATGAACCAGAACATCAAGATCAATTTCTTCTTGGAAGCGGATGCAGCGAACAGTTTCTTCTTCTAAGAATGTTTTATACGTCGCAGCATCGATTCTACCAGCTTTAAAATCAGCACGATATTTTCTGACTTCTTTAGTTTGAGGAAAAGAGCCAATAGTTGTGGTTGGCAAAAGTGGCAAATCAATAGTTTCGCTTTGAATTTTTTTACGAGCAGCAAAATCACTTTTACGATTCATATCAGATTCTTTAACTTCTGCAACTCTTGTTTTTACAGCGTCATTGTGAATTTTTACTGAAGTTTTTCTCGCCTCATTAGCTGATTTATTAATACTTAAAAAAGTTTTAATTTCATCGCTTTCATTTCCAGAAACAGCTTGATTTATGGCATTAAGTTCAGCCAATTTCTGAACAGCAAAAGATAACCAGCTTTTAATTTCACTGTCTATTTTATCTTCTGAATTTAAATCAACAGGGCTATGAACAAGGCTACAAGAAGGAGCAATAATAACTTTATCAGCACCTAATTTATTAACCACTTTTTGAGCGATAGAAATTGATTTTTCCAAATCATTGATCCAAACATTTCTTCCATCAACTAAGCCAAGTGACAAAGACTGTTTTTCACCAACATATTTCAAGGCGTCGTCAAGTTGTTCCGGAGCGCGAACTAAATCAAGATGGACTGATTCACATCCTAGCTTAAAAGCGGCTTCAATATTGCTTCCAAGGGAATCAAAATAGCTAGTTAGATGTAATTTCATCTCACCTTTATTTTCCCTTAATTCTTTAAAAGCTTGCTCATATGCGCGAAGTTCTTCAGCGTTTAAATCTGTTGCTAGGCAAGGCTCGTCAATTTGAATGTCTTTCACTCCTGCTGCTTTCAATGCTGCAAAAATTTCCTTATAAACCTCTAAAACATTTGGAAGTAGATCAATGGTTTTTCCGCCATTAACCATTTTTCCTATCAATAGGAACGTTACTGGGCCAACCAAAACTGGTCTGGTTTCGATTCCAAGCTCTTTTGCTTCCAAATAATCGTCAACTATTTTGGTGCAAGAAAATTTGAATTTTTGATTTTGAACAAATTCAGGAACAATATAATGATAGTTGGTATCAAACCATTTGGTCATTTCCATAGCAACAACATCAATTCCATCTTTTTGCTGGCCACGAGCCATTGCAAAATAAAGATCTAAATCAACTTTTTTGTCATCAAAATTAAAACGTTTTGGAATTGCACCAGTTGCAGCAATCAAACCTAAGATATGATCGTAAAATGCAAAATCATTACTTGGAATAATATCAATTCCAGCTTCTTTTTGAGTGATCCAGTTATTTTTTCTGATTTGGGCTGCAGTTTTGAGAAGATCTTCTTTAGAAGAAGTATTTTTCCAATAACTCTCTACGGCTTTTTTTAGCTCACGAAAAGCACCAATTCTTGGGAAGCCTAGACTTGCTGCCAATGGGTATTTAGACATATTTTTAGTATTTGAGATTTTAATAAAGCGGGCTCGCTTGAATAGATAGAGTTATTTTGTCTGAAAAGATTCTAGATCAAAACGCGGCGCAATTTAAATTTTTTCAGAAAAATAGTCAAGCGATAATCTCCGTAATCCACAACCAACAATAAATTAAACACATCAGAAAAAATTCTTGGATGACTCTTAATTTGATCAAATTTTGGGTTTTCGTTAAAATGAAAACTTAACATGATAGAGCATAATTTAAATTTAATAACTGGAATTTATGTAAATAAAATTAGCAACTCGTTTTGTTTCTAAATTTAAGCTATACTTAGAAAGAAAAATATTATTTTTAATAAGTCTTTAATTTCGAGTTTATTTTTGAAAATTCACCAACTACAATCCACCAGATTTTAAAAATACAAACTACTACTAATAGATCGTTTTATGAATTTTATCACAAATGTCGGTTACATCACCCTTGCCTATTTATCTCGCATTGGACAAATTTTTATTTTTATTAGTCACGCTGTTAAGCATTGCTTTACACCGCCATTTTACCCAAAATTAATTCTCAAACAAATTATCCAAATCGGCTATTTTTCCTTGCCAGTTGTTGGTTTAACTGCAATTTTTTCTGGCGCAGTTTTGGCTCTTCAAAGCTACTCTGGATTTTCTAGATTTAACGCCGAAAGTACTATTGCTACAGTTGTGGTTTTGTCAATAACTCGCGAATTAGGTCCTGTTTTGGCTGGCCTGATGGTTGCGGGAAGAGTAGGAGCTTCAATGGCAGCTGAAATTGGAACAATGAAAGTTACTGAACAGCTTGATGCCCTGACCACCCTTTCAACTAACCCAATGAAATATTTAGTAGCTCCGCGCATTATTGCTGGAGTCTTAATGCTGCCATTCTTGGTTTTAATCGCCGACATTATAGGCGTTATGGGCGGATATTTAGTTAGTGTTTATGAGCTTGGATTCTCTTCTGGTCCTTATTTACGAAACACTTTTGAATTTCTAAAATTGGTTGACGTTGTTTCTGGACTTACTAAGGCGGCATTTTTTGGTTTCATAATCACAACTCTTGGTTGCTATTGGGGATATAATTCAAAAGGTGGGGCTGAAGGGGTTGGAATAGCCACAACCAATGCAGTTGTAAGCTCTTCAATCACAATATTGATTGTTAATTATATAATTACCGGTTTTTTCTTTGGGTAGATAGATGCATTTTAAAAAATTATTTTCTAAAAGAATTAATGTTTAAAAAAATCTACCTCACAATAATATTATCCCTTATAGTATTTTCGAGTGCCAAATTAGAAGTCTTAGCAAAAACTCCAGATAGATTCATAAAAACTAACATATCCAGCGATCTTTACGACATATCACAATATGAATCACTAGATCAATACACAAAAAATTACCGCAAATACATCAACCAATATCGACCACATATTTCAAAAATTGAAATTGAAAGAATTGCCCCATTTTCAATAGATTCTGGAAATAATTGTTCAAAAAAAGATGGCTTTGTTTTAATTCATGGCCTGTCTGACAGCCCTTTTTCTATGTTTGATATCGCCAATTCTATTGCTAAAAATAATGCTTGCACAATCATTAATGTTCCTATTCTACCCGGCCATACATTAATCCCAGGAGCTTCTCTAGAAGCAACAAATGAAGATTGGATTTCGACAGTAAAGTTCGCTGTAGATGATTTAAAATCACGTAAAGCAAATTCTATTACTATTGCAGGATTTTCAACCGGTGGTGCATTAGCCTTGAATTATGTATTGAGTAATTACAGTCAAGCCAAAAACATGAAGCTGATTCTTTTATCTCCATCCTTAGACCTTGATTTACCTTGGTATGAAGTTCTTGCTTTAAAAATCATGACATTAATTGGAAATATCAAAAACTCTTTTGCTTATTTGAAAAAATTTGATGATTCAAGCCCATATCGTTACGAATCTTTTTCTTTTAAGGGGACTAATGAGCTTTATGAGTTAACCAAGAAAAATGAGGCTTTTATAAAAAAAATAGGATTAATTAAAAATCCAACATTCATAGCCGCCTCAACTGCAGATTCTACGATTGATATTTATGAAACATTAGCATTTCTTGAAAAAAACTTCACAAATATTAGAGGCATAATTTATGACAATAACAACATTTTTGCAAACAACGGTTTGATCGTAGAAAGAAGTCAGAATCTTTCACAAAAGATCATCGATTTATCTCACATATCAATACCATTTTCTTTTAAAAATCCAATATTTGGTAAATATGCCAAAATCAATTACGGATGTTTGCATTATGAAAAAAACAACCTAGAAAAATTTTATGAATGTAGAAAATTTAATAGTGATTTTTATTATGGAGAAACAAATTCAGAAAATAAAAAAAAATACCCAAAAATAAGTAGAATAACTTATAACCCTCAATACGAAGAATTGGAAGTAATGGTTTTAGATTTTATAAAAAATAGATAAGTAATGCGCCGAATATCTAATGACTCAGCAACTAAAAAATAATTATTAGTGGGTAGCAAGAAGAAACAGAGAAATAAGTGTGATTAATCCCCAAATTTTAATATTTAAGATTCGACAATTATTGTCTCAGCAATGTTTTTGGCAATTTCTTCAATTAAATCAAGGTCCTCACCTTCAATCATAATGCGGATTAATTTTTCCGTTCCAGACTTTCTTACTAAAATTCTTCCGGCTTTTCCAATTCTTTTTTCTCCAACCTTAATCGCATCTTGAACTTCCATTTTACTTAGTGGATTTAAATCACCCGCATACTTAACATTATGAAGAATTTGCGGCATTAATTCAAAAATATTGGCAATTTGGCTCATTGTTTTTTTCTGTCCAGATAGAATTTCAAGAACCTGTAAAGCTGCCATAATACCATCTCCTGTTGTTGAATAATCACCCAAAACAATGTGTCCCGACTGTTCAGCTCCAAAATTATATCCCGACTTTCTCATTTCTTCCAAAACATAACGGTCACCAACGTTTGTTCTAACTAAAGACACTCCAAAATAGCGTAAATATGTCTCAAGAGCCATATTTGACATTTGCGTTGCGACAACAGTGTCATGCTTTAATCCGCCTTTGCTGTGTAGTTTTTCAGCAATCAAGCCAATCAATTTATCGCCATGGATTATTTTACCATTCTCATCAACCACTAAAAGTCGATCGGCATCTCCATCCAGAGCAATTCCTATATCTGCATTATTTTCAATAACTGTTTTACTTAGAAGTTCTGGGTGAGTTGATCCGCAATTTTCATTAATGTTAAAACCGTCTGGTGAAGATCCAATTGCAATTACATTGGCTCCAAGTTCCCACAGAATTTCTGGAGCCATTGAATATGCGGCGCCATTAGCGCAATCAATCACCACTTTCAAACCTTCCAAACTTATTTCCTTAGGAAAAGAATTTTTAACAAATTCCATATAGCGACCTTTGGCATCTTCGATTCTTTTAGCTTTTCCCAGCAAGTGTGGCTTAGCTAAAAAAGAACTTAGATCACCATCTATCATAGATTCTATATCTCTTTCAATATCATCACTTAGTTTTTGACCATTTTTATCAAAAATTTTAATACCATTATCATAAAATGGGTTGTGAGAAGCTGAAATCATGATACCAATATCCGCGCGAAGAGATTTGGTTAACATTGAAACTGCTGGAGTCGGAACTGGACCAACTAAAAATACATCAATCCCCACAGCTAAAAAACCAGCGCTTAGAGCTGATTCAACCATATATCCCGAAAGGCGAGTATCTTTACCAATCAAAACTCGGTGGCGATGCTCTCCTTCGGAAAATTTTGCACCAACTGCCATTCCAACTTTAAGAGCAATATCTGGAGTCATTGGGAATTTATTGGTTGTTCCTCTAATTCCGTCGGTTCCAAAATATTTTTTAGACATAGTTAAGTTAAGTTGTGAATTGTCAATTATTGGAAGCTATAGCGGTATTTATGAAGAATTATCTTGTTTATATTTTTAGTATTTTAAACAGAATTCCTGAAAAATTTAGCGATTAAAGTAAAACTAGATCATCGCGATGAACCAGTTCTTTTTGTCTTTTTTTGCCGATTGTCAAACTTGCGGTTGAAGAATCATATTTTGCAATTCCATTGGCAATATGTCTTCCTTTTAAATCTTTAATAAAAACTATATCTCCTTTTGTAAACTCACCTATTAACTCCACAACCCCAACTGGCAATAAGCTAGAATTGTTCATCAAGGCTTTTACAGCAAAATTATCAATTATCACCTCGCCTCCAGCGCTCAAAGCATCTATAATCCATTGTTTTTTAGCGTTAATTTTTTTGCCATCAGCTTTAAACAAGGTAAATCTTTTAGTAAGTTCGATTTGCTCAATTGGATGACGCTCAATTCCATTGGCAATAATAGAGTTACATCCTAAATTAAATGCCATTTGTGCAGCTTTTAATTTAGTTTTCATTCCTCCAGTTCCAACATTAGAACCTGCCCCGCCAGCCATTTTTTCAATTTTTTTATCTATCGTTTCAACCAAAGGAATTAACTTAGCATCGTCATTGGTTTTAGGGTTCTTATCGTATAGACCATCAATATCAGAGAACAATATTAATAAGTTTGCTAAGGAAATTTGTGCTATTCGTGCTGCAAGGCGGTCATTATCGCCAATCTTGATTTCTTCAACAGTTATAGAATCATTCTCATTAATGATTGGAATTGCTCCATTTTTAAGCAAAACTCCAATAGTGCTTCCCGTATTTAAATAGCGACTGCGATCAGCAGAATCATCGTCGGTAATTAAAATTTGAGCAACAACCATACCCAGATTGGAAAAAGTATTTTGGTAGTGTGACATTAAACTAATTTGACCAATTGCTGCAGCAGCCTGTTTTTCTTTTATTCTAAGTTTGGTATTATTATTTTTTAATTTCTCGCGACCAAGAGCAACCGCTCCGGAAGAAACAA
>JBLHNE010000061.1:0-8242 GCA_047619265.1 Rickettsiales bacterium
ACCTTGTTCATTCACCTTCGCAATCACAGCAATTATTCTCTTTGTCTTGGCGCTATTATGGTGCCTGATTTAATTGATATTGCTGCGATTAATAAAATGCCTGCAACTGCTATTTGCGATAATGGTAATTTATTTGGCGCATTAGAATTCTCTAGCTCTTGCAAAAAGAAGGGTATTCAGCCAATTATCGCCTCAGAATTATTAATTGACCTTGAAGAAAGTCAAAGTCACATTACCTCCCATCTAGAAAAAGTAAATTCTCTTAAAAAAATTGTCTTAATTGCCAAAACTGAGCAAGGCTATTTAAACCTGATGGCTTTAGTTAGTAATAGCTTTACCAATAAAAAAATTTCCCTTCCTGAGCATATAAATATTGCCGAACTGGAAGAAAAAAAATCTGGCTTAATTGTTTTATCTGGTGGATTTGAAGGCTTTATTTCCGCGAACATTGCCTCGGATCAAGATAAAAAAGCAGAAAATCTAGCCCTTAAATTTAAAGATTTATTTGGTGAAGATTTTTACATTGAAATTTCTCGCCACAAAAATCTGATCGAAACCAAAATCGAAAAAAAATTAATCGACCTTGCCTATAAAACTAATATTCCTTTGGTTGCAACTAACGATAATTATTTTGCCGACCCAGAAATGTTCGAAGCTCAAGATATTCTCTCTTGTGTTGGAACTGGTCGATATTTCACAGAAAACAATAGAAAAAAATTAACTCCTGAGCACTATTTTAAAACCTCAGCGCAAATGGAGGAATTGTTTTCAGACCTTCCTGAAGCAATAGAAAATACCGTAAATATTGCCAAGAAATGCCAAATAATGGCTTTTGAGCGCCAGCCAACTTTGCCTCATTTTCCAACCAAAGAAGGTTTTTCAGAAGCCGATCAGCTAAGTTTAGAAGCTAAAGATGGCTTAAATAGCCGCTTAAAATTAAAATTTGAACTTGAAGATATTCCGGAAAATATTCAAAAGGAAATACTCAAGGAATATCATAAACGACTTGATTACGAGCTTGGAATTATTAACCAAATGAATTTCTCTGGTTATTTTCTAATTGTCTCGGATTTTATTATTTGGAGTAAAAACAACGACATTCCGGTTGGTCCGGGGCGTGGATCTGGAGCTGGTTCTATTGTGGCCTGGTCACTTCAAATTACTGGTCTTGATCCAATTCGTTTTGGCCTTATTTTTGAAAGATTTTTAAACCCAGAAAGGGTTTCAATGCCAGATTTTGATATTGATTTTTGCCAAGCGCGTCGCGACGAAGTAATTTTCTATGTGCAAAAAAAATATGGCGCAGATATGGTGGCACAGATTATTACCTTTGGAAAATTGCAAGCCAAAGCAGTTTTAAAAGATGTAGGCAGAGTTCTGCAAATGCCATATGGGCAAGTAGATCGAATTTGTAAATTGATTCCATTTAATGCTCTAGAAGCGGTGACTTTGCAAAAAGCTGTCGATATGGATAAAGATTTGCAAAACGCTATTGAGCAAGATCCGCAAATTAAAAAATTAGTCGATATTGGTTTAAAACTAGAAGGTTTAAATCGTCATGCCTCAACTCACGCGGCCGGAGTTGTGATTGGTGATAAACCACTTAAAGAAATTTGTGCGCTCTACAAAGACGACAAAGGAGATTCAATGCCGGCAGTTGGCTATTCCATGAAATATGCTGAAGCTGCGGGTCTAGTTAAATTCGATTTTCTAGGACTTAAAACCTTAACAGTAATTTCTAATACTGTAAAATTGGTCAACCAACTTCACGGTGCAGATCTCGATATTAATAAAATTAAATTAGACGATGAATTAACTTTTGAAATGCTAGCTGATGGCGATTCAATTGGCGTTTTCCAAATTGAGTCTTCAGGAATGCGCTCCATACTTCGTCAAATGCAAGCTGACAAATTAGAAGATATCATCGCCCTAATTTCTCTTTATCGCCCTGGACCAATGGAAAATATTCCAACCTATATTCGCCGAAAACTTGGCCAAGAAGAAATTCAATACCCTCATCCACTTCTAGAAAATACCTTAAAAGAAACTTATGGAGTTATTGTTTATCAAGAACAAGTAATGGAAATTGCGCGAGTTTTAGGCGGATATTCTCTTGGAGGAGCTGATATTTTGCGCCGCGCTATGGGTAAGAAAATTCAAGCAGAAATGGATAAACAAAGAAGAATCTTTGTTGAAGGAGCCATTAAAAATGGTGTTGAGAAAAATCAAGCCGGAGAAATTTTCGATCTAGTAGACAAATTCGCCGGCTACGGTTTCAACAAATCTCACGCCGCCGCCTACGCTCTAATTTCCTACCAAACCGCCTATTTAAAAGCCAATTTTCCCGTCGAATTTTTAACCGCCTCAATCAATCTTGAAATTGATAATTCCGACAAAATAAACATTTTCCTGCAAGTTGCCAAAGATCACGACATTAAAATTTTACCGCCAGATATTAATCAGAGTTCCACCATGTTTAAGGTAGAAATTGTTGATCCAGAAATAGGTTGATATCTGTTATTTTTTGGATGGTCTTCGAAAGATTTTTTAGAAAAAGAAAAAATTAAAACCATATTCAAAAATAGCTTATCTGTTAGAAATTGGTCACCGCAATTTTTCTGACTAGAATTTTAAAAAAATTCCGTCCCCTCTCCTTCCGCAGATTTAACGCAAATATCACCTCCAAACTACTTCATGACTCTTTTACAAAATGGCAAACCAAGCCCAGTTCCACCCTTTTTATTCGATGTCATAAAATCATCAAAAACATATGGCAATTTATCGAAAGGAATGCCAATTCCATCTTTAAAATGCAAAGTTCTGGTTTGGAAGTCCATCCAAATATTAATTTTATCCTGACAATAAAGAGTATTTTTGAGTAGATTAAAAACCACAAAAATCATCAAAGTTTCATCGCTAAAAAAAATCAAAAGAATCATCTAAATCAACATTGACCAAATTCCTCTGCGCCTTGCTTTAAAAAGCATATTCCCGAATCTCGCCTTCAATAACTGCTCTCATTTTAATATTTAAAAATTTCTCTTATCAATTTCCTCATTTCTGATATTGACTAAAGTAATGTTCAAAGCGTTAAAAAACGCGAAGAGCGACGAAGTTGCTTAATAGTGACGTAAGTTTTGATATTTGGGTCTTTGTTTAGAAGGAATTGGAAGGTTTATTGGCCTTAGGTTATTGGCCCCATTTTGGGGCAGTTGATGCCAGTAAAAAACCCGCAAACCAATTTGGTTTGCGGGTTTTTAAATAAAGTTAAAGTTTGATTATTTTTAATCAAAACGATCTGATCTCATAACTTTAGTCCAAGCTTTAACAAAATCTTGAACAAATTTTTCTTGGCTGTCTTTTTGAGCATAAATTTCAGCAACGGCGCGAAGTTCAGAGCTTGAACCAAAAACCAAATCAACTGGAGATGCTTTCCATTTAAATTGTTTGGTTTTTCTGTCTCTTCCTTCATAAACCCCTTCGGTTTCAGATTTATTCCAAGAAGTTGACATATCAAGCAAATTAACGAAGAAATCGTTGCTTAATGTGTCGGATTTTGCGGTAAAAACTCCTTTGTCAGATCTGTCAGCATTGACATTTAAAACTCTCATTCCACCAACAAGAACTGTCATTTCAGGAATGCTTAAATTAAGCAAAGCTGATTTGTCAATTAGAGCGTTAATTGGTGAAAGATAGTTGTCGGAACTATAATAATTTCTAAAGCCATCGGCTTTTGGCTCCAAAAATGCAAAAGAATTAATATCTGTTTGATCTTGGCTAGCATCAACCCTTCCAGCTGCAAATGGAACTTTAATTTTAACTCCGCCATTTGCTGCTGCTTTTTCAATTGCAGCGGCGCCACCAAGAACAATGGTGTCGGCTAAAGAAACTTTTTTGCCGTCGGCTAAGCTTTTGTTAAAATCATCCTGAACTTTGATTAAAACTGCCAAAGTTTTTGCTAATTCTTCAGGATTATTGACTTGCCAATTTTTTTGCGGCGCAAGTGCAATGCGCGCACCATTGGCTCCACCACGCATATCAGTTCCACGGAAAGTTGACGCAGAAGCAAAAGCGGTTTTAACAAGTTGCGGGATACTTAAGCCAGAAGTTAGAATTCTTCCTTTAAGAATTTCTACATCATTTTGATCAATTAATTTGTAAGTTACTTTTGGAAGCGGATCTTGCCAAATCATTGCCTCTTTTGGAACTTCGCTGCCAAGATATCTAGATTTTGGACCCAAATCACGATGAGTTAATTTAAACCAAGCCTTCGCAAAGGCTAATTCAAAATCTTCTGGATTTTCATGAAAACGCATAGCAATTTTTTTGTACTGTGGATCGAACTTTAAAGCAAGATCAGTCGTGAACATTATTGGGGCGTGAGTTTTGTCTGGAATATGTGCATCTGGAACTAGATTTACTGCATCTGCATCATCTGGAATCCACTGAATTGCACCTGCTGGACTTTTGGTTTGCACCCAATTAAAGCCAAAAAGATTGTCTAAATAAAGGTTAGTCCATTGCGCTGGAGAAGAAGTCCAAGCACCTTCCAAGCCACTAGTTATTGTATCCTCGGCATTTCCCTTGCCACATTTATTTTTCCAGCCCAAGCCTTGCTGTTCAATTCCAGCTTTTGCAGGTGAGGCTCCCATGCAATCTTCTGGTTTGACAGCTCCGTGAGCTTTTCCAAAAGTGTGTCCACCGGCAATTAAAGCAACGGTTTCTTCATCATTCATCGCCATGCGCCCGAAAGTTTCGCGAATATCTTGCGCGGCAGCCAAAGGATCGGGATTGCCATTTGGACCTTCAGGATTTACATAGATTAAACCCATTCTGGTGGCTCCCAAAGGTTTGTCTAATTTGCGGTCACCGGTGTGGCGTTTGCTATCTAAGAATTTTTTTTCTGCGCCCCAATAAACTAAATCTGGCTCAAAATCATCAACTCTTCCACCAGCAAAACCAAAAGTTTTAAAGCCCATTGATTCTAAAGAAACATTTCCCGCTAAAACCATTAAGTCACTCCAAGAAAGTTTATTACCATATTTTTGTTTAATTGGCCAAACTAAACGACGCGCTTTATCTAAATTGCCATTATCTGGCCAACTGCTTAGAGGTTCAAATCTTTGCTGACCACCGCCTGCCCCACCTCTTCCATCAAAAGTTCTGTAAGTTCCAGCGCTGTGCCAAGCCATGCGAATGAAGAATGGTCCATAAGTTCCATAATCTGCCGGCCACCAATCTTGTGAAGTTGTTAGAACCTCTGCAATATCTTTTTTAACTTGTGCTAGATCTAGCGTGGAAAATTCTTTAGCGTAGTTGAAGTCTTTGCCAAGTGGAGTTGATTTTTCGCTATGTTGACGAAGAGGGGAAAGATCAATTAAATCTGGCCACCAAAATTTATTGGATTTTGCCATGCCGTCATCTGACATATATTGATCTTCTTGGGCATTTTCTGCTGATGTTTTTTCTTGATTTTCCTGAATTATTTGAGATTCATCTTTAGATGTTGAATCGTCTTTTGGAGCTTCTTCTGAGCAAGCAAAAGTTAGAGTTAGGGCAGTTAAAAGAAGTAGGGTTTTGATTTTCATAGTCAAAAAATTTTAAGATGAGATTTAATTAATGAACATTTAAAATAACAGCAAAATATTATTTACATATTTATTATCGTCAACAAACAAGTGAAAAAATTTTCACGCTTTGACTTTTATCAATTTCTTCATTCCTAATATTTCACAAAATCATTTCAGAGATTAGCAATCCCCGAGAAGCTGAGGTTGATATTAAATCCAAAAACTCCATCGCGTCTTCTTGATTATCTTTGATCAATTCGCAGGCGGATTTGATGGCGGCTAATGGATTTCGTGTTTCATGAGCGATTGATCCTGCTAGGTATTTTAGGTTGTTGATTTGGGAGGAGTTTGATTAAGGAGATTGAATTTGAAGGTGGTGAAAGTGGCCTGAACCCTTTTTCTTATTGGCTTAAGGATTTTCAGGATGGCAAAAAGCAACCTAGGGGTTAAGTTCATTCCATAAACCGTAAAGAAAATTAGTGTCTTTCTCCAAATAAACCTGATCATTTTTCAAATTATGAATTTTGCTTAAATTTCTCTGGATTGCCACGCTGCGCTCGCAAGGACGGCGTGGGGAGTCTTCCATCAACTATTAAACAATAACATCAATAAACGGCTTGCGCTCGAAAAAAATCTAGGATTTTTCTCACAAAACCTAAAAACAGCCATTTGGTGCTGTTTTTTCAGGCGGTTTTGTCCAGTTTTTTAGTTAATAAACTGGACAAATAGATTATTTTTGGTTTTAATTAATCAAATGAAACTAACCCAATACATTACTTCCACAATTGATAGATTTCCGAAAGGATATGTTTTCACCTATGCAAATTTTCCTGCCAAGGTTAAACAAAAAGAAGCGGTGATAAAAGCCCTTAACCGTTTGGCGTTTTCGGGTAAAATTTCCAAACTTTCCAAAGGGAAATATTTTAAACCAGAAAATAGTGTTTTTGGTAATTTGCAGCCAAGTCAGGCGCAAATTGTTAAAGATTTGTTGAGGGAAAATCGCAAAATTGTGGGCTATTTAACAGGATACAGCATTTACAACCAATTGGGCTTGACCACGCAAGTGAGTGCGGTGATACAAATTGGCAAAAATCAGATTCGTCCGAATTTTAAAAGGGGCAATTATCGGATTTTGTTTGTCAGGCAAAAAAACATCATCACCGAAGAAAATATTCCTTTGTTGCAATTTCTTGATGCAATTGCCGCTATTAAAAAAATACCAGATTCTAACATAGAAAATTCTTGCACAAGATTTTTGGCGATCATCAAAAAATTTTCCGATAAACAAATTAATGATTTAGTGCGTTTGGCTTTAAAATATCCGCCTTGCACCAGAGCTTTGCTTGGTGCGTTACTGGAAGAATTGGGGCAAATCAAAACAACCGAGACGCTTTTTAAATCATTAAATCCAATTACTAAGTATCGATTAGCAGGCTCGGAAAAAATTTTATCCACCACTAAAAAATGGAATATTGTAGGCACTGTTAGCAAATATATTTGATGTTAAATTTTGGTATATTTTTAGCGATTTTTTTATAAATTTTTCTTGGAATATCAGGATATATTTCAAAAAAATTTATGAAAAAAAGAGCAAAAATAGGGCGAAATTTAACATCAAATATATTTGCTAACAGTGCCTATGAAATTACATCAAGACCCAAAATTATTTTCCGACACATTAAGAGCGGCGTCAAACCAACTTGCCATTAAATTGGAATTTGTAGAAAAAGATTATTGGATAAGTTTGGTTTTGAGGAATTTGGCAAAAAGTAAATATGCTAAAGATGCGGTTTTTAAGGGCGGAACTTCTTTATCAAAAGCTTATGATCTGATAGAAAGGTTTTCGGAAGATGTGGATATTGCCATTATTAATGATGATAAAAAAACTGGAAATGAAATTGAAACCATCATTAGAAATATTGAAAAGGAAATTACTGTTGATTTAAAAGAATTGCAGGTTGGTGACATGCGCAGCAAGGGGTTCAAGATTTAGAAAATCGGTTTTTGAATATGTGGCAACAGGGAAAAATAATGCTAATAATAAGCTAATCGTTGAGGTTAATTCTTTTGCTAATCCTTTTCCATTTGAGCGTCAAATTATTAAAAGCATGGTTTTTGATTTTTTGACCCAAACTGGCAATGATAAATATATTGAAGAATATGATCTGCAACCATTTGCGCTAAATGTTTTAAGCATGAATCAAACTTTATTGGAAAAAACAGTTTCACTTATTCGATTTTCATTTGAGGAAAATGCTGCCATAAGCATTTCTGGAAAAATTCGGCATTTTTATGATTTATATTATTTGATGCAAAATTCTGAATGTATGAAATTTGTTGATTCAACTGCTTTTAAAAAGCAATTTGATGCTATTTTAGAGCATGATAGAAATATGTTTGACGAGCCGAAAGATTGGAAATTTAAAGCAATTTCAGAGTCGCCATTAATAATTGATTTTCCAGCTATGTGGAAACAGTTAAAAGAAAAATACAAAGTTGAATTATCTGCTTTGGCATATAGAGAAATACCTGACGAAAAAGATGTTGCTGTGTGTTTTGAAAAATTAATCCAAAGAATTAAATAATTAGACCAGGAAAAAGGAGTCAACTTGATTACCCCACTTTCCGGACAGCTTTTTGACATTTAATAATGGGGTCCAAATCAGCCATTC
>JBLHNE010000062.1:0-8093 GCA_047619265.1 Rickettsiales bacterium
TGACAAAGGAGGATAGATATTGTCTTTTTTCAAACCAATTTGAGGTTGGATATGAACTAGGATTTGCATTGACGCCTTCAGTTTTATCAGATTTATTTTCCTTATTCAAATTTTTATCCTCTAAATGATTCATCATCGGTCTAAAATATTTATCAAAATTTTTATCTAAAGTATCAACTGGGTGATGAAAAAATAGATCTGGGTTTTTTTCCATTTGATTAACACTCAACCCATCTTCATCTTCGCCGCGATTAATTTTATACCCATTCCACAATACAGCTAATTTTTCCTCCATATTTTTTAACTCTTTTTGATATAGAGTTTCATATTCTTTTTCAGTTTCTTTTTTTAAATCATCGATATGGCCTTCAACACCATTTTCTTTTGTAAAGTTCAACTCTATCGGTTTCCCATGCTTATCTTTTGCCCTCTTCTTTAAAAATTCAATATATTTACTATCGGCATATTTAATTTTAGGCGATGTTTTAAAGGAAAGATATTTTTTGATAAGCTCAACAAATTCCCTCTTGGCTTCATTTTTTTCTTGCAACTTCTTAAGATTAGAAACGCCATCTACAGCGCTGGAATGCATAGTTTCTCTTCTTGATTTTTTCCTAGAAATGCCAGACTTACCACCCTCTTCAGAGCCATAAGTACCAGATTCTTGCTTGGTAAATTCTTCAGATCCAAAAATATTCTTCATAGTGTTATGTCGTGATAATCTTCCTTTAACAGAAGAAGCATCATCCAAAGAATGTTTCATTGTTTCAGCGTCCGCAGAAGAAGCATCATCCAAAGAATGTTTCATTGTTTCAGCGTCCGCAAAAGAATTATCTATCTCCACTTTTAACGCTCCAAAATCAATTTTCTCCATAACCTTGAAAGTCAATTTTTCACCTACATATTCTGAATCTTTGTAGTTTTTTTTGCATTTTTCAACTAACTCCTCCAAGGCACTGTCTCTGTCTTTTTGCTTAGTTTTTTCGTTAATTTTCGAGATATGCTCAATTATATCTATTGGAAGGGGGATTAATAAACCATTAAAAGCTTCTTTTGCTTCTTGAATTATTAAATTCTTTTTTTTACTAAATTCATCAAGGTAATCATTTGTTTTTTTATCAAAAAAAACAGAATGACCATGTAAAAATTGAAGCAAACTGACAACCTGATTTATGAAAGAAAATTCTTTGCATTCGTCAATTAATTTAGTTAAAGCAGCCTCCTTTTCCTTTTGAGAGGTTTTATCGTCAATTAACACAATATCTTTAGCATTAATTGGTAGCTTATCCACCGGAAGAAGCTTTATTAATCCATTAAAAACCTCATTTGCTTCTTTAATTTTTAAATGCTCTCCCCGAAGGATTTTTTCACGATACTCAATCAAGGCTTTATCAAGAATCAAGCCACTTTTATCCAAAAATAAAAGTAAACTACCAACTCGATTTGAAAAGGAGCCAGCAACGAATAATTTACCTTTGGAATCGACATCCCAAATCCAATTGGGATTTATAGGTATCGAAAAACCAAGATCTCTTAACTCATTAATTAATTCACATATTTCCTCTTCCGTTCTAACAATTCTAATTTTTCCGTCTGGCATAAAGAAGGGGTGTCTACCCCCAGTAAATTCTTCTGTAAATAAAATGTTATTTATCTCAAAACCATGATTAACATTTCCACCAGTATCTTCAGCAAGAACGGTTCTTAACGTCAATTCCATATTACTCAGTAAACCGCCATCTAAATACCAAGATTGAGAATCAATCAATTCTTTTACTCGATTCATCTCCAGAAGGGCTATATTTCTAGCAATAGGTTTAGTAGTAGCATTTTTTTCATTTTCAGGAGTGGAGGATTCTTTAAGTTTATTTAAAGCTTCTCCAAAAACTTTTGGATTATATTCGGCATCAAAACAATTTCTTCTTTCTAGCCTTCCCTCTATTTGTTGCAACATAACTTGCTCTTGGTAGCTCAATCTTTTTGGGCTATGTTCAAATTCTTTTTTATTAGGATCTTGGAGCGGAAATTTTCTAAAAATCTTTTTGATATTGACTAACTTACTTAAATCAATTTCTTCGATATTGATTTTAGATCTGTCTTTACCAAGAATTTTATCTTTGACAAAAGTTACTAATTCCTCCCTTTCTTTTGCGTTCAGAAAATTTTTCTTATCTTTTTTAAGTTCTTCATCTGTAATTTCATTTAAAATAAATTTATCTGACTTTTTACGATTATCTGACTCACCGTCATTTACTCTTTCCGCTTTTTTTACTATCCCTAACTTCTCTAGAATATCCAGCAAAAGATCTTGCTCTCCATCACCAATTTCAATAGTTCTTCCTAATTCATTAACCAACTCATCTGACATATTGTTCTCAAGGGGAAAAATCATTATTCCACCTAAAGTTAAGCCATCGTAATCAGCAGTAACTGCTTTTCTGATTTCATTTAAAAATTTATCATATACTGAATATGATAATGACTCGATGTTTTTTAGGTTGTCATCAAGACTAGTAATTAAATCCTCCTCATTAATTTTTTTACATAGCTTTTCCCTATCTTCTTTATTTAAATTTTTATCTATAGCTGCGAGAGAATCTTTTTTGAGCTTTTTTTCAAGAATTTTCACTATATTAGTTTTTCTTGATTCCTCTATTTGCTCGTATTTCTTATTATTGTAATTAAATTCATATAAACCATCTCCAACTTTTGCAAGCATAATTGGTCTTTGGTTATTATCCGTTATTACATCACTATTTTGATTATAAATTGGAACATGGTTGTCAGGGTTATCCTCGTTATCGAAATGAGTTAGGAAAAATAACTCATATTGATTTGGCGCCGTGAAGGAAAATGGATATTTAGAGTTATTTTTACTAAATTCTTCAATAATAGAGTTTAAATCCTTATTGTGATTTCGTTCTTTTTTATACTGACTATCAATATCACTTAAAGGATTTGTTTTTTTAATAAACTTAAGCAAAAGACCAATAGCTTTTTCCACTTGATCTTCACCTAAATTTGATTTTACAGACCCTTTCCATATTGATTTTAGATCCTGATCTTCTTCAAAAACTCCTTTTTCACCCTTTTCTTTAATAGCTAAGAAAATATTTCTTATTTGCTCTGCAAATGTTCCAATATTCTCAATTTTAACTTTATGATTATTTTTAGTGGTAATTTTAACTGTATTTAAATTTCCAATAAGATCTTTAAACTTCAATTGAGCTTTTTCTATCAACTGATTCTTTTCTACAAATTGAGCTTCTTTTGTTAGCCCAACTTTAAATTCTTCAAAAATTTTATATTTATCATCTTTGGTGGCTTCTTCATACCTTTTAACCTCTTCAGAAACGTAATTGGCTAAACCCTGTAATCTTTTTAAATTTTTCTCCTTCTCTTTTCTTTCAGTGGAGTTTTCCACAGGAATTTTATTTAATAAATATTGTTCTTTTTCACAAAAATTATCGAATTCTTTTTTTAATTTGTTCAATAATTCCTGATTAAACTCATGAAGAGGTTTTAAAAAATCATCTGTACCAAACCAATGGATTTCCCTTAATTCATTTTGCGCCTCATTATCAAGATCAAACAAATAAATAAAAAATTCTTTAAAAAAAGTGTCACTACCGTGATTGATGTCTTTGTTGTTAAATTTCCAAAATTGTTCCGTACCTATCGGATTACCTTTTGGATCCTTGCGAGTTTTATTTAGTACGTAAGAATCACCCTCTTTAACGATTTTACTAAACCAACTATTATAAAATATATAACCATTTATGATGTTTGAACTCTTACATTTGGTGGTAAAATTTTTACCCATAGCCCCCGCTTCCATCAATTCTTTCGTTGCTTCATTTATCGGCCTAAAACCAAAAATATAGCTATTGTCAATAGAAAGTAATCTGATTAGAAAAGCATCGCCTCTTATCATTCCAATATCTTTGAGCTCTTCT
This sequence comes from Rickettsiales bacterium, assembly GCA_047619265.1. Taxonomy (GTDB): domain Bacteria; phylum Pseudomonadota; class Alphaproteobacteria; order Rickettsiales; family UBA1997; genus JAJTCH01. Next base: position 3,957 of record JBLHNE010000062.1, read on the forward strand.
TCCGTTGGCTCACTATCTAAAATCAGTTTTTTTGTTTCCTCATCTAATAAACTGAAAACCTTGATATAATTTTCGGAAAATTTGATATCTGGCTTCGCATCATCTAGCTCTTTTTTTGCTTTTTGCAATCTAACCTCTTCCTCGCTCAGTGGAATTGGTAAAGCCTTTGATGGATCTAATTGATCCTCTGGTGGAACTGTTGGCGGAGCTGGAGGAAGCTTTGGCGGAGTTGGCTTTGGTGGAGCTGGCGGAACTGCTGGTAAAGCTGGCTTTGGCGGAACCGTTGGTGAAGCTGGCTTTGGCGGAGCTGGCGGAGTTGATTTTTCTGGAACTGTCGGAGCCTCTGGTGAAGCTTGTCGAAAAAATTGTCTATCTCTTCTCCCACTAGGGCCACCAAAAAATAGTCTTACACCACTTTTTGCATCGCCTTTAGAAGGGGAACGTTCTTTGAAATCTCCACTCCTTAAAGGGCTTACAGCTCTTCTATTTGAAGATCTGTTAACTGAAAATCTTCTGGCACCGAATACTCTTCTTCCTAACCAAGAAAATGGAGCAAAAATCCTTCCCCCTAACCAAGAAATACCGCTGACAAATCCTCTTCCTAATTGAAAAATCCAATTCATAAATTTTAATGTTGGTTTTTATTAAATATATCCCCACCTAATTAAATAAATATTTAATTTCAAATAGGCAGCAGATAGGGCATTTGCCGAAATTAACGGCACTTAAAATAGATATAGCAAATATTAAGGCAGTCATTGCCAGAATAATACTTAAATTTAAGTTTAATTATTAAAAGTAAGTATTGCAAAGATTTAAATGTAGACAAAAACAAGCTAAAAATTTAAGTTGGTTTGTTATTTAAAATTTAACATTAAAATTAAGTTTATTTGTTTTAAGTTTATTTTTTAATTTTACTAAAAAATTATCCTACAAAAACATATTGCTTTAGCAAAATAATTCTCGACCAAAAAAATTAATTACACCCCAATAAAAATCAAAAATCTTTAACATCTAATTAAATTTTTTTAAAAAATGAAAAACCAAATAAAAAAAGACAAAATGCAACCAGTTCGCGGCACCAAAGATCTATTTGGTCAAGAAATATTGGCATTTAATCACATCGTTAATACAACCAAAAGCGTTGCCGAAACCTATGGTTTTAGTGAAATTTCCACTCCAATTTTTGAATTTAGTGAAATTTTTGAACGTAATTTAGGTGAAACTTCAGATATAATTTCCAAAGAAGTTTATAAATTTCCCGATCGCGGCGATAATTTCTTAACTCTTCGCCCAGAATTTACGGCTGGCATAGTTCGCGCCCTAATCTCTAATGGAGAATTATCTCAAAGCATGCCTCAAAAGCTTTTCTCTTCCGGACCCATATTTCGCTATGATCGCCCACAAAAAGGTCGTCAGCGCCAATTTCATCAAATTAATTTTGAAAGCATTGGTCAAAAACACTTTTTAAACGACGCCGAAATGATTGGCCTTGCTTGCTTAGTTTTAAAAAAATTAGGAGTTTTGAAGCACACCACTTTGCAGGTTAATTCCCTAGGATCCGAAGAAACTAAGTTCAGATATAAAAACGCTCTGATTGAATATTTTTCTAAATACAGACAAGAATTGTCGGAAGATAGTCAAAGCCGATTAGAAAAAAATCCTTTAAGAATTCTAGACTCCAAAAATGCCAACGACATTAAAATTTCCAGCGGTGCACCTTTCATTAAAGAATATTTTGACGATGATTCATGGTATCATTTTGAACATACTTTAATTAGTTTAACTACTTTGGGAATTTCATATCGAATCAATCCCATGTTAGTTCGCGGACTTGACTATTACACTGGTACTGTTTTTGAATTTACCACAGGTGATTTGGGAGCTCAAAATGCCGTTTTAGCTGGCGGAAGATATGATAATTTAATATCCAAGATGGGCGGTCAAGATTTGCCGGCCATTGGCTTTGCGGCAGGAATAGAAAGATTAATGCTTCTTAGCGATTTTAAATCTGAAAGCCCAAGGCCGGTTTTTGTAGTTTATGTTAGCACTGATGAACAAAAAGAAGCTTTTAGAATAGTTTCAAATCTAAGAAATGCAGGAATTTATTCTGAAATGCTCTTTGATGCTAATATCAAAAAACAAATGAAAAAAGCTTCAGAACTTAACACTAAATTTGCAATAATTATTGGTGAAGAAGAAGCTAAATCTAGAATATTCAAAATTAAAAACTTTGATACTGGAATTGAAGATCCAGTAATGAATAAACACATCTTAAGGTTCTTAAAACAAAACAACTAAATAAAAACTAAGTGCTTCTTAAGTTCATTAAATTAAACAATTTTAAAGCGATTTATAGCTTATTTTTACCAATATCCATGATTTTGGCAATTGTATTTGCTATTCTAGGATTAAAAAGCGCACTTATCACCTCACCCATCGATTATCAACAATTTGATGCTGTTCGAATTATGTATATTCACGTTCCATCGGCTTGGCTTGCACTAATGATCTACAGCATCATGGCACTTTCTAACCTCTCTGGTTTTATTTGGAAAAACCCATTCTCCTACTTAATTTCCAGATCCATTGCTCCAATTGGCGCAATATTCACCGCTATTACTCTGATTACAGGAAGTATTTGGGGAAAGCCAATTTGGGGAACTTGGTGGGTTTGGGATGCAAGGTTAACTTCGGTTCTAATCTTATTTTTTCTTTATCTGGGATATATCATTCTTCTTGATGCTTTTGACGATAAAAATAAAGGAGAAAAAGTCGCAGCTATCATTTCCGTTGTTGGATTTATCAATATTCCCGTTATCAAATTTTCAGTAGAATTCTGGAATTCACTTCATCAACCTGCCAGCATTCTACGCAAAGGCGGAATTTCCATTGCTCCTGAAATGTTAAAACCTCTACTTTTAATGTTTGCCGCTTTTTCATGCTACTTTATTTTCCTTGCCTTAATTAGAATTAAGAATCAAATAAATATAAATAAAATTAGAAGAAATTTGGCTAATTGACTTAAAAAGAAATTTTTCTATTTTCTTCCAATGCAGTTTTCTTAATTTTAAAAATAAATCCAAGAAGATAAGTATTTTTAATTATGGATCATGAAAATGAACATAAATCAACTCATAACTAATATATGACTTACGTTGTAACAGATAATTGTATCGCCTGTAAATATACCGATTGCGTAGAAGTTTGTCCTGTTGATTGCTTCTATCAAGGAGACAATATGCTAGTTATAAATCCTGATGAATGTATTGATTGTGGTGTTTGTGTTCCTGAATGTCCGGCTGAAGCTATTTTTCCTGAATCGGAAGATTTAGTTAAGTGGGTAGAATTTAACCGTGAATATTCTTCTAAATGGCCAGTTATTACCAAACAGCAAGTTCCTCTTCCTGAAGCAGATAAATTCGATGGAGAAAAAGACAAGTTAACAAAATACTTCAAGGGTAAATAATTGAACCTCAATTTATCTCAAGCTAACTCTCTGGTAAACCTCAAGCAGCCTTTTCTTATCAACTTTAGTATATCTTTGAGTGGTGGAAAGACTGGAATGACCAAGTAATTCTTGAATAGTACGCAAATCTCCCCCGTTTTCCAATAGATGAGTTGCAAAAGAATGTCGAAAACTGTGGGGAGTAATTGTGCTTGGCAAGCTCAAATATTCTCTAATATTTTGAATTAATTTTTCAAAGCTCGCAGGCTGATATTTTTTACCGCGAAGACCTAAAAATATTGGATCATTACCATTAATTTTATGCGGCATAATTGCCAAATATTCATCAATTTTTTGCTTAGTAATAGGCAAAATTGGCACCATTCTTTGCTTTCCGCCCTTCCCTGTAATTATCAAAACCCCACTCCCATCCAAATGATTAGATGTTATAGATAAGGCTTCTGAAATCCTAAGTCCAGAACCATAAATTAAAGTCAAGAGCGCCAAATCACGTTTTATCGTCCAGTCGGTTTTTGAAAATTCTTTGATCAAGTCGGTAATTGAATCAATATCAATTTTATCAATCGCTTTAGGAATTGGCTTAGCAAGTTTGGGAGTTTTAACTTTAGAAATTTCTCCATTAGCAATAAATTGGTGGCGATTTAAAAACTTAAAGAAACTACGCAAAC
>JBLHNE010000063.1:0-7977 GCA_047619265.1 Rickettsiales bacterium
CTTTGCGTGGCAAACATAAGCCAATTTTTACCGCAAATGTTGATTGCGGAGATAATGTTATCATCATTAATGCTGAAAAAATTCACCTTACTGGCAAAAAATTATCTGATAAAAAATATTACTGGCATACTGGATACCCTGGTGGAATAAAATCTCGTACTGCTGATAAAATCATGGAAGGTAAGCATCCGGAAAGAATTTTGCAAAGCTCTATCGAAAGAATGATTAGTAGAACTCCACTTGGAAGAGATCAACTTCGTAAGTTACATATCTATAAAGGTGCGGAACATCCTCACCAAGCTCAGCAGCCAGAAGTTTTTGATGTTGCAGCTCTTAGCCCTAAAAATTCTAAACGTTAATTTAATTACAACCAAATATGGCAACTATCAAAGAAGCAATCATTGAAGCAACTAAAAATCTTCCAGAAAATGTTAGAGAGAGAAAAGTTGATAAACTAGGAAGATCTTATGCAACTGGTAAAAGAAAAAACTCAATTGCAAAAGTTTGGATCAAAAAAGGAACTGGTAAATTTGAAATTATTGGCGCGACCAAGAAAATTAAAGATTTAAAAGAATATTTTGGTAGAGAAATACTGTCTACAATTGTTAACCAACCGTTGGTTGCAACTGGTAATGAGGATAAATTTGACGTTAAAGCTAGCCTTATTGGTGGTGGCCTTTCAGGACAAGCAGGAGCTCTATTGCTTGGAATCAGCAAAGCATTAGTGGATTTTGATCCAGAAACTCATAAAGGATTGCGTGATGGTGGATTCTTAACTAGAGATTCTAGAGTTGTTGAAAGAAAGAAATATGGCTTGAAAAAAGCTAGAAAAGCTCAAACTTATCGTAAGAGATAAAAATTATAGTAACTAGTTACTGGTTATTGATGACTATATTGTAGTCTTTTCTAGTAACTAGTAACTAGTAACTAGTAATTAAATTATGTTTCTAGATAAAATTAATTTCCCCTCCGATTTAAAATCCCTCTCTTTACCTGAATTAAAACAATTAGCTGGCGAACTTAGGCTTGCAACGGTTGATGCCGTTTCTAAAACCGGTGGACATCTTGGCGCTGGTCTTGGTGTTATTGAGTTAACAATTGCCCTCCATTACGTTTTTAATACTCCAGATGATAAATTAATTTGGGATGTTGGACATCAAACTTATCCACATAAAATTTTAACTGGTCGAAAAGACCGTATCGATACACTTCGTAAGCCAAATGGCTTGAGCGGTTTTGCTAAAAGGAGTGAAAGTGAATATGATGTTTTTGGAGCCGGACACAGCTCAACTTCAATTTCAGCGGCACTCGGTTTTGCTGTTGCTCGTGATTTAAAAGATGAAGAACGTAATGTTATTGCTATTATCGGTGATGGAGCAATTTCAGCTGGAATGGCTTACGAAGCATTAAACAATGCTGGAGCAATGCATAATCGTTTAATTGTAATTCTTAATGATAATGACATGTCAATCGCTCCGCCAGTCGGCGCTATGTCTAACTATCTTTCTAAACTTGCCTCTTCAAAATCTTATTTAAAATTTCGCAGCTTTTCCAAAAAAGCTTTTAATAAACTTCCTGAAAAGATTGCTAAATATCCTCGTAAATTCGAGAAAGCCACCAAGGAATGGTGGATGGGTGGTAATCTTTTTGAAGATATGGGATTTTATTACATTGGTGTAGTGGATGGGCATAATTTAGACATTCTAGTTCCTATCTTACAAAATATTCGTGATGATAACTCAACCACGCCAATTTTAATTCATGCCTCAACTCAAAAAGGGCGAGGTTATAATGAAATTATGAAGTCAGATGATCGTTTGCATGCTGTTGCTAAATTTGATCCTAAAACTGGGGTTCAAGACAAAAAGCCAGCAGGTAACCCTACTTACAGCAAAATTTTTGGCAAAGCCTTAACTGCTATTGCTAAAAAAGATGAAAAAATCGTTGCCGTTACAGCTGCAATGCCTTCTGGAACAGGTCTTGATATTTTTGCTAAAGAATTTCCCAAAAAAGAAGGAGAAAAGTCTAGTAGATTATTTGATGTTGGAATTGCTGAACAACACGCAGTTACTTTCGCGGCAGGACTAGCCTGCGAAGGAATTAAGCCATTTGTGGCAATTTATTCTACTTTCCTGCAAAGGGCTTATGATCAAATCATCCACGATGTTGCGGTGCAAAAACTAGCTGTGCGTTTTGCGATCGACCGAGCTGGATTCGTTGGTGCTGATGGACCAACTCACGCTGGTAGTTTCGACATAACATATTTAATTAACTTGCCACATTTTGTTTTGATGGCTCCAAGTAATGGAGAAGAGCTTGCTAGGATGGTTGTAACGTCGGCTTTGATTGATGATAGACCTTCTGCAATTCGTTACCCCAGAGGAGAAAGTAGTTGCGATATTGATTTTGATAATATTAAGGCTTTAGAAATTGGTAAGGGTAGGGTTATTAAGCAGGGGAAAGAAATTGCTATTTTATGTTTTGGAACAATTTTGGAAAATGCTATTGAAGCAGAAAAGATTCTCTCTGAAAAACATAATATTAAAATCACTATAGCTGATGCTAGATTTGCCAAGCCTTTAGATCAGGAATTAATTTTTGATTTAGCAACAAAACACCGATTTCTGATAACTTTGGAAGAAGGGGTTATTGGCGGCTTTGGTTCGGCAGTAATGAATCTTTTGTCAGTTAATGGTTATTTGGAAAAGAGTAATTTTAAATTCCGTCAAATGTTCATGGAAGATAAATTTATTGATCAAAATAGCATTAGTATAATGCAAGATCAGGCTGGAATAGGGGTGGGAGATATTATCAAAATAGTTATAGGTTCTTAATAGTGAAGTTGATTCCAAAAGAGCGTTGCGGCGTAGAAAACGCTGTTGGATTATCTTCGGAAACATATAAGCTGGAGACGACGCAACATCCTTGATAATTTAGGCCATATATTCTTGATATAACCCTTCCTTCAACTAAATCTCGAGTATCACTGAGATTAGCTAATAATTTTTTGGTAATACGAAAGCCAATATTGGTATTTAACTGCTCTTTCTTTTCTAAATTAGTTGCCGTTTTTCTTATAAATATGTAGTTAGCAGCAATATTAAACCTTTCAAAATCCAATGAAGAGCCAATTTCATTAACATCATTTCGATAATTAGTTTCATTGAGTTGAAAGCTGTAAGTAAAGCTAAATATTTTTGGAGATTTGTAGCTAAATTCACCCACAATATTTGATTTGTTATCATCTCCAAAACCACGTATAACAACATCTTGCTTCTTGCTTTTTCCTCGAATGCTCTGACCTAATCCAAAATTAAATTGACCGGCATTATCATTAAATAATGATGATTTAAAACCATAACTAGCTCTGGCACCATCCTCATTACGATCAAAACCGTTGAAACGGTCACTTAAAAATAAATTGCTTTGAGTAAGTTCAACATCATTACTGTCTTCATTTGGGATACCATTAAAATTATTAGCGTAAGAACTGATGGCAATATTAGCTAAAGGCTCAATAATTATGGTGCTGGTTTGATATTTACCAACTAACGGTAAAGACCATTTTGCATTTGCTTCTGGGCGATAGTTTGTGGTTGTACTTTTAAAATTAGAATCCTTCGATGAATCAGCGAAGTTACTATCTGTATTATAAATATCGCCTTGCAAATTTGCGGAAAATTCAAATAAGTTTCCCACTAAATTATAGGGCACTTTAATCTCTGGCTTGAAAGATGCTCTGCGATATTGTAGACCACTTTCTCTAGTGATTATTGTTGAGTTAAAAAGTGCTAAATAGGTTTGGTTAAATTTTCCACCTTGAGGTTTGCTGGTAAATAAATAGTTAATAATTGGCAAAGCGAGAGGAGCTTCTCTTTCATCACTGTCAACGTCTAGTTCTTGAATTCCAACTGTTTTAATTGACCCATAATTTCGATCTTTAATGTAATCTAAATTTGCCTCTGAAACAGTATTATCTGTGAATTCATTGTGGTAATCTCGCAAGTAATTTTTATCTCCAACAACATTAATATTAAAATCTGCTCCCCAGTTCTTAGATAGACTTAAATTACCATCAGCAAGCCCTTTCCATCTAATATTTTGGTCATTATTATCAATATTCTCTCCGTTAATTAATAACTCTCCGGACTTTGGTTTGTTGTTTGCTAGTTCTAAATTAATATTATATTCGCCGCTTTTTAATAGTTGGCGATATTTATTATCAAGCAAAATATGTTGTCCAATAGGGTGATATTGTACAGTTGAAATTAAATCTTTATCAGGGGAGATATTAAAATAATAAGGAGCTTGAAAACCCAGTCCAAGATTATTGCTTTGTGTATAAGAAGGATGTAAAAATCCACTTTTTCTTTCCGATGCTGGCAAGGGCATTGATAAATAAGGTGTATAGAAAACTGGAATATTATATATTCGAATAACACCGTCTTTTGTCTTAATGCTATTAGTTTCTTTGTTGATGGTTGTTTCGCTGGAAGTGATTGAAATAGCATCTCTCTTCTCTCCAGCTAAAAGATTATTTTCTTCAATATCAGCATTAGGACAAATCGAAAAAATTGGTTTGCTGAAAATAGTTTCTGACTCATTTTTACGAGTCACTTCGGGGGATTCAATGTAAGATCCATCAAGAAAAACAACGGTGGCTTCATTAAACTTTCCAGATTTTAAATCACTTTTAATGTCTGCCTTATTAGCCAAAATATTACCAATATCATAATTAATGATTTTAATGTTTCCTAAAGCAGAAATATCACCACCTTTCTTGTTGTAGCTAATTTTATCGGCAAAAATTGTTGAGCCATTTTTTATTAATTCAACATTACCGACGGCATTTAATGTGTTTTTTTCTCTATCTCCATCAACATTATCGGCTTTTAAAATTGCAGGTAGGGAATTTTGTTCGGGCTCTTGGTTTTTGGCAAAAACAGATGTGCAGGCAAATATTAATGTGATTTCTAACAAGAATATTTTAGCAGTTCTCCTAGATAAATTTTTTCCAAATAGATTGGTTTTATGGGTAAGATTTAGAAAAAACATTAATTACAGGTAGGATTTGCTATTAAATGGTCCACAACTTTAGATTGTATAAGGTATAAAATCTATTGATTTAATTAAAAAAATGCAATTTACTGCAGGGATAATTAGTTATCCAAGAATTTATCACACAAAACTATGCAATTTCAAATAAGTAAATCCGCAATTGTTAAAGCCTTATCAAATGTTAATGGCGCAGTCGAAAGGCGTAACACAATACCCGTTCTCTTGAATGTTAAAATCGAAGCAAAAGATGGTCGTTTAAACCTTACTGCTACTGATATGGATATTGTCATTATATCTAGCGCTGAAGCTTTAATTAGTCGCGAAGGAAGTACTACGGTTCCAGCGCAGCTATTTTACGATATAATCAAAAAAATTCCTGATAATGCTGATATTAACGCTGAATTAAACGATGATAATTCCATAAAAATCAGCTACGGAAGATCTAAATTCTCTCTTCCTTGCCTAGATCCTTCTGAGTTTCCAGTTTTATCTGAGGGAGAAATGACGGTTAGCTTTAATATTAAAAGCAGTGAATTAATAAAAATTATCGACAAAACTAGATTCGCTATTCCATCTGATGAAACTAGATATTATCTTAATGGATTATTTATTCACGGTATTGCGGTTGACGGAGGAATTGAGCTTAGAGCAGTCGCTACCGATGGCCACCGCCTTGCTCTTGCATCTTCAACTAAATCAAGTCTTACTTCAGAAGTTGCTGGAGTTATTGTTCCTAAGAAAACTATTAGTGAAATCAGAAAAATTATTGAAGGAGATAAAGAGGTTCAAGTTTCTTTTTCTAAAGCTAAAATACGCATATCTTCAGGATCTTCAGTCATAATTTCTAAATTAATTGATGGCGAATTTCCAGAATATGATCGTGTTATTCCTAAGGGAAATGATCAATTGGCTAAAATTGATAGAAAAGAACTCTTTAATGCGATGGATCGCGTATCCACAATTGCTGTTGATAAAAATAAATCTATTAAATTTATTTTAGAAAATGGCAAAATTAGTTTGCAGATTAAAGGTGGAGACAATGGAAATGCTAGTGAAGAAATTGAAGCAGAATTCTCAGGAGAAATCATTGAAACTGGTTTTAACTCACGCTATTTCCTAGAAATAATTGGTCAAATTAATAAAGATAAACTCAATATTTATTTTAAAGATGGAATGTCTCCGGCATTAATTAAAAATAGCGAAGAAGAACTTTACGTAATTATGCCAATTAGAGTCTAAAATTTTGACCTTACCATCCTCATATACATTCTTATCTGAATTAAAATTAGATAATTTTCGCAATTATCAATCAAAAAATTTCCAATTTACTGCAAAAGTCAATGCCATTTTTGGAAAAAATGGCATTGGTAAAACCAATATTCTCGAGGCAATTAGCTTGCTTTCCAAAGGATACGGCTTGAAAAATGCTGATTTCAGTGAAATGGTTAATAACGACTTCGAGAAAGAATTTACAATTTATGGTAATATAAAAAACCATCCCAACATTGAAAATATTGGCACTTCTTATTTAGCACAGGAAAATAAAAGAATTTTCCAAGTAAATAATAAAATATTAACAGGAAGTTCCAGATTTAAATATTTCCCCACTTTAATATGGCTGACGCCGCAAATGGATAGTTTATTTTGCTCCTCTAAAACTATTAGACGCAAATTTATTGATAAAATAGTTTCTGATATAGATCAGGGTCACAATAGCAGAATTAACTCCTACGGTCACTTAGTTAGAGAAAGAATTAGCCTTTTACATCGTTTTGGAAATAAAGATAATTGGTTAAATATTATTGAGCGTAGAATTGCTGAACTTGGAACCGCAATTGCCAGCGCTAGAAATGAAACTATTTCTTATTTAAACCAATCAATTTTGCAAGGTAGCGACAGTTTTACCAAAGCCGAAATTAAAATTATTGGTGAGGTTGAGGAAATTGCCAAGAATTACAAAGCAATTGAAGTGGAAGAGTATTTTATTGAGCATTTAAAAGGCAATCGTGAGCTAGATTTAAAAAGTGGAAGAACTAATTTTGGTATTCATAGAAGTGATTTTACAGCAATTTTATTCGGTAAAGAAATTGAAGCAAAACTTTGCTCAACTGGTGAACAAAAATCAATTTTAATTGCCATAACTTTCGCTCGAATTCGCTTATTTTCAATCCTTAACTTGCCAATGGCAATCTTGCTTTTGGACGAAATTGTTTCCCACTTAGATGATCAAAAAAGAACTAATTTACTTAATGAAATTACTAAGCTTAATTGCCAAACCTTTCTAACTGCAACAAATAGAGTTTTTTTTGATGAATTGTATCGTTTTGATCACCAGATAGCAGCATTCTTAGAATTAAATTAATTTAGATTGACAAGCTAATTTTGTTATTGCTAAATGACTCACTGATTTTCTTTTTGAGTCTTTGTAAAAGGATTTTTTAAGTTGGTCTTTTTAATCGCAAGATTAAAAAAAGTGTTTTTTATTTATTTATTTTTATTTTTATTTATTTATGGCAACTGGAACAGTTAAATGGTTTAATAGTACTAAGGGATATGGATTCGTTAATCCTGACGATAATGGTGCTGATATTTTTGTGCACATCTCAGCAGTTCATGAAGCTGGTCTTCAAGGACTAGATGAAGGACAAAGAATTAGTTTTGAAGCTGAAGACAATAAAGGCAGAAAAGCCGCTGGTCACATTAAGTTGATTGACTAATCAAAAAATCATAAGAAAAAAGAGGTAAGAATTTAATTCTTACCTCTTTTTTTTTGCCTATAATTAATTTTTCATCTGCTAAAAATAATTTATTTAAAGATCTATTTGTATATAAGTTGGCTATATATGGTCGATAAACTCAATATAAATTGATCAAAATGAATACAAAGATCCAGTTTAATTTGCTGTTAAAAATAACTAT
>JBLHNE010000064.1:0-7968 GCA_047619265.1 Rickettsiales bacterium
ACATATATGCGCTTACCAAAGGTCAAATTCCAATTATTGCCGTTGGCGGAATTTCTTCTGCTAAAGATGCATATTTAAAAATAAGGCTTGGCGCTTCTCTAATTCAAATTTATTCTGCCTTTATTTATCAAGGGTTTGGGCTGGTAGAAGAGATTAAAAAAGAACTTGATGATCTTTTAACAAAAGATGGGTTTACAAGCATTAATGATGCAGTAGGAAGTTTTCATAAAAACAATCCCCAAAATAATATTTAAGAAAGTTATTTCAAAAACTTATTCTCTGAGGCTTATCTTGCTCTTGCACTCTTAAAGTATATTTAATCCACGATAAATCCGTTATCGATAAAGATCTCTGCCATCTCTTTGGTTTTTATAAACTTCAGGAAGTCTCTGGCTTTACCCATATTATCTCCAGCAATCACTAAAGCTTGATAGTAAATTTCGCTATTATCGATCTCTTTTAGAACCACAATATTGGAATAATTCTTAATTGAACTTGCCAAAACTATTCCGGCATAGTCCTGACTCTTATTAATTGACTCGATAAGGGAATCACTGTCTTCGTCGATACGGCGATATACATTTTTTTGATCAACTTTAGCTTCGTCTAATATTTTATTAGAATAATTACCTAAAGAAGTACTGGATGAATCAATAATTAAGGGCACTCTGAGTCTATTGATCTCTTCCAGCATTTGATTTAAATCTGACAAGTCAGAAATTTTGGAGAAATCTAGTTTTTTATTATTTTTAACAGAAACCAATAACAATTTATCTTTGGCAATATTTGCCAAATTATAAACATCGACCAAACCCTTTCTTTTCAACATTTCTACCCAACTTTGATGAGAAGAGATAAAAATATCGGCAGGCTCGCCATCGTCAATGTGTCTGATAAGCTGTGAAGAATAGTTAAAGTTAATTGAAACAATCGCATTTTCTTTTTCAGAATAAAGACGAGCAATACTAACTAAAGGGTAGGTCATATTGCTTTCCGCAAGAATGGTTAAATTATCTACCGGAGTTGTTTTTTGGGCATAAGAATTGCTAGGAAACGTTGCTAGGAGATTTATTAATAACATTGTGGCAATTGCCATTAAGTTACGATAAAAGCAAGTTCTAGTGCCTGTGTGACAAGCAACACCCTTCTGATCTATTTTAATAATTAAGCAATCATTGTCGCAATCAATCAGAATTTCATGAACTCTTTGCGTATTTCCGGAAGTTTCTCCTTTTTTCCAAAGATTTTGTCTCGATCTTGAAAAATAATGGGCAAATTTGGTTTTAATGGTTTCTTCCAAAGATTCTTTGTTCATCCAAGCAAACATTAGAACCTCTCCAGTTTTATAATCTTGAGCAATTGCAGGCACAAGGCCTTTTTCATCAAATTTAATATCTGATATCTTTTGTAGATTCTCTTGCATTGCAAAAATATGTTTAGCGTGAGCAGTTTTAAAGGTAATTCTACCTTACAATTTATAACCAATATTTGGGGTGAATATCTCCTTGCGATTATTAAGGATTCTTAAATCTAAATTCCCATTCCCTTAAGTGCAAAATAAATTTCTAATGTACCAATTTGTTTCTCAAATAGTTTTCCAAAAATGAAGAGTCAAAATCAATTCCAAAAACATTTGGAATAATTGTTGAGCATAAGTTCAATTGAGTAGAAAGAAATTCTATTTAGGGTTCTGCTGGATGAAAAAAGATAAAAATAGGAAGGAAAGAAGTGTGTTGGAAATTTATTAGTGGGTCGCATTGGCACCGCCTTTATGTGATTTAATATCGCAACAAGGCGGTTTGCATATTGGCAGAATTGATCTGCCAATATGTCGTAAATTTAGATCATCTCCTGTCGCCGAAGAATCTTAGTAACATGATGAATAGGTTGATGAAGTCCATATAGAGCGACAAAGCTCCCATTGTAGCGGCCTTAGATGCTGCCTCAGCATTTCCCGCAACTTGATAATACATTGTTTTGATTTTCTGAGTATCATATGCAGTCAGACCGGTAAATATCAAAACACCGATGATTGAAATAGCGAAATCTAATCCAGAGCTTTTTAGGAACATATTAACTATAGAAGCTAGGATAATTCCGATCAAACCCATCATTAAGAATGACCCCATTCCGGTTAAATCTTTTTTAGTTGTGTAGCCATAAAGACTCATTGAACCAAAGAGTGAAGCGGCAATGAAAAATGTTTTGGCGACTGAAGCTCCGGTATACATATATAAGATTGGTGCTAAGGATAAACCCATCAATCCAGCAAAAACCCATAAATAGGTTTGGGCTCTAGCAGCAGAAATTTTATTAATTTTAGCGCCAATAAAAATTACAAAACCAAGAGGAGCAAGAAGAACAACCCACTGTAATGGAGTTCCAAAAATAGCGCTCATAATAGATGGAGTATTGGAAACAAAGAATGAAACCAAACCACTAATTACAAGAGCAAAACCCATATTATTATACACTTTTAACATATAATTTCTAAGGCCAACATCGTATGTTGTGCTTGAAGATGACGCAAAAGAGCGATTGGTTTTAATAAAATTATTTGACATAGCCTCTTAATTGAGTTGATTTAACTAGAAAAGTTGGTATTTTAAACCCCACTTAGATCAAGCAATATAGCTTTATAAATTATATTTTCAATAGTAAATCAGCAACATGCATCCAAACTTACAAGATGAATTACAAGGTAAAAAGATTATCGTCTTAACCGGAATAATGGGGGTTGGCAAAACCACTATTGGCATCAAATTAGCCGAAAGGCTGGGTTTTTATTTTATTGATTCTGATCAAGAAATTGAAGATTCTACCGGGCAATCAATTGACAAAATATTTCAAGGGAAAGGCGAAAAATATTTCCGCAATCTTGAGAGGGAAACAGTGAAAGAAATTTTAAATCGCGATGAATATATAATTCTATCACTTGGTGGCGGCGCTTTTATGAATGACGAAATTAGGTCATCAATTGAAGAAAAAGCCATTTCTGTTTGGCTTTACGCCGATTTAGAAACCTTACTTCACAGGGTTTCTCATAAAAATAATCGCCCCTTACTACAAAACGTCGATAAAAGAGCGACTCTTTCCGACCTAATTATAAAGCGCTATCCAACCTATAAACTGGCTAATGTGCACACTGATACTGGTCGCGAAAATTATGAAGGAGTAGTGAAAAATATTATCAAAAAACTTGTTGAATATTCCGGGGAAGAACCTGCTCAAAATGAAAGTCTCAGCAAAGATATTATTACAGTTAATTTAGAGAGCAGAAGCTATGACATAATTGTTGGCAATGGCGTTATTTCTGAATTAAGCACTAAAATCAGCCAAATAAAATCTTACAGTAAAATTATTGTTATTGCCGATGAAAATGCTGCAAAATTTCATTTGGAAACTTTATTGACGCAATTAAAAAAGCAGCCTGTAAAAGTTAGGCATATTATCGCAGGCAGTGGTGAGAAAGCAAAATCATTTACTAACTTAGAGAATATCTTAGAGCAAATTTTACAAATGGAAGTGGATCGCAATGTTTTACTTATCGCTTTTGGCGGTGGGGTAATTGGCGATTTATGCGGATTTGTTGCCAGTATATTGCTGCGCGGCGTTGATTTTGTTCAAATTCCCACTACTTTACTTTCAGCAGTAGACAGCTCGGTTGGTGGAAAAACTGCAATTAATAGCAAATCAGGGAAAAATTTGGTTGGTAGTTTTTATCAACCAAAATTGGTCCTTTGCGATTTAGGATTTTTAGATAGTTTGACCAATAGAGAATTTATTTCCGGATATGCCGAAATTGTGAAATATGGCTTTGTTAGAGATAGTAAATTCTTTGAATATTTAGATGATAATTTAGAAAAAATTAAAAATCGCGATAAAGAAGTATTGCAGAAGACCATTGTAAAATCTTGTCAAATTAAAGCTGAGATCGTGAGTCTTGATGAAAAAGAAGGAGGATTGCGAGCAATTCTAAATTTTGGCCACACTTTTGGACATATTTTTGAAATTCAGACTAAATATTCGAAAGATTTATTCCATGGCGAAGCGGTTGCAGTTGGAATGGTTCTAGCGGCTGAAATGTCAGTTAATCTTGGGCTTCTAGATCAAAATGTTTTGCCTAAAATAATAACTCATTTGCAAAAATCCGGATTACCTTCCAGCATCAAAAAGATTGCAAACTATAATAAATATTCTTGGGATATTAACGAATTAACGCAGCATCTCTATAAAGATAAAAAGGTAGAAGGGAAAAACCTGACATTTATCTTGCTAGAAAAGCTTGGTAAATCGGTCATTAAAAAATCTATTAGTGAGAAAGATTTTTTGAATGTTATGAATAAAAATGTGCTGAACTAGAAGCAGTACCGAGTCCCATCTTTAATGAACATTCATGCTTCATCTTTTTGGCCTAAATATCCTATTAAAGATGGGACTTGGTATAATTAGTTAGAGATTGGTTTTTTATATTGCAATTTCGTAACCAAAAAATAAACTCACAGTTCATTTATCTTTGCAAAATAAGCCTGCGTGATGGAATGGTAGACATAACGGACTTAAAATCCGTGGGGCGCAAGCCCTTGCCGGTTCAAGTCCGGCCGTAGGTACCAATACAATCTAATCATAGATCTATTTTAGATTTCAAAAAATTTCAAAAGCAAGATGTAGCCAATGAGAATGCTAAGACTTTATCTTCTATTACTACTTCTCCTTGCCTTGGTCTTGTTTGGAATTGTTCAAGCATTATCTTCTCAAGAACCTGGCTGCGTTAACTCCGACCAATTCGACAACGAATCTCATTACGTAGACTCCAAACCTGAAAGTGACGGAATATACGGCGATAATTATGACAACACAAGTGGCGGTCAAATCGCCGCTTGGCACGAAACCGGAGTAAGAACCAATGGTGAACCAATGATCTTATACGTTAAGGGGGCTTGGACAGCATGGGAAGAGGGTAATGGACAGAATGAATTAACCGCGCTTCCAAGATGCAGAATATGTATCAAAAAAAGCGCAGCTGCAAATTGCCTGTGCGCAGATGGTGAAATCCCAGCAAAAGAATTTGACACTAAAGAATTTGGACAAATCAATACTTTTAGAAATATTGACTGCTCCACCGCCATCGATCAAAATGATCCTGAGAAATGCACCTGCACTACTAATTATGGATCAATAAGCGACCCAGAAACTTATCAAATAGCCCTTAACTACCAATACAAAGATGAGACTCTAAAAATTCCCGACGAACAAAATGCCTGCCGTTATAGCGCTGGAGAGGGTTTATATATAGGATTATTTGGAAAAGACAATAGCACCACACCTCTGCGGGCCTACCATATGAGTACTACCGAGACGAGTTGCCCAATCTCTCTAGATGCCCAAAATCAATGTATCGACGCAGAGGGTAATGATGCTACTAACTATATATACAGAAGCCCGAATGACAAAATATTCATTAAAGATGCCAAAGGAGATCTAGATTCAGCTAATGATGAATATCACGAATATGGAGAATATGTAAAATTTATCATTAATGATCGTTATTATAACGATAATTACGGCGGCTATAACATTACATTTATAGATGGGTTTATAAGATCAAAAGATGATGGGCTACTAGAATATATTGTCGGAACGGTAGAAGATGCGGTTCTTGGAAAAATTGACAATGATACAGGAAAAAGAGGTGGGGGGGCCATTGCCTTTTTATATAATTCCATCGTTAAAGATTCGGTCTTCATTTTAATTGTGCAGCTGTGCTTAATATTGTACGTCACATTTTTTGGAATTGGTGTTCTGTCTGGAATGATAGAAATCAGCCGAAAAGAAATGGTTAAAAGAATAGTAAAAATTGGCATAATAATACTATTCACCACCGAAACTAGTTGGTATTTCTACAACCAAATAGTTGTAGGATTTTTCAAAGATGGGATGGATAACATAATAACCATTTTTATGGACTCCTCTGATAAAATCGTAGACCAAACTTCCCTCATAATAACTTCTCAACTTGATCGAGCATCTTCAGCAAGCCATGCCACCAGATTTTCCTATGTTGACGAAATATTAAAAAAGATATTTTCTTCATCTGTTTCTAAGAAAATATGGGGCTTGTTTTTTGGAGAATTTTTCTTTGGCCCGCTTTACATAGCAATAATTTATGGCCTGATTTTCTCTTTTGCCTATATAATGCTCTTCGCAGCATTTCAATATGTGCAAATATTGCTTGGCCTAGTATTTGCCCTAGCCCTAGGTCCGCTATTTATGATTACAATGCTATTTAATAAAACCGATGAGATTTTTAAAAGATGGCTTGTTTATCTGGCCTCACAATCACTGCAAATAATATTTCTGTTTTTGGTAATCTATCTATTTGCAATTTTAATTGATAAAGGTTTTGAAAACCTTCTTTACTATCGAGTTTGCACCGAACATTACAACTTAATCTTGTTTGAATCAAACATCTATATGAGCGACGGAAAAGGATCTATTTTGGTTTGGTTTGCAATGTTTATCGAGCTTGGGGCTTTACTATTTTTACTCAAATTATTAATTGAGAAAATTCCTGGATTTGCCGGACATTTAACATCTATTAAATTTTCCGACTCTACTCAAAATGCCGATACTTCTAAAACATATCTGGGGGAAACCAACGCAGCGGCATCTTCACTGGCGGGAGATTTACTTGGTAAAGCAAGGTCTGCTGCCATGACTACTTTGGGAGGAGCAGCAAAATATGGCTACGCTGGAGCAAAATTCATAGACAGAGAATCGGGTCTTGGGCTATCAAAAAGCCTTGATGAGCTTCGCGCTAAATCGCCATTTAGAGATCCAATAAAAATGTATAATGATCGCCAAGTTGATAAAATAATCAAAGACGCCTCAGCAAAACATAAAGGGGAAGATGCCAAAATAAGAGCAAAAACCATGGAAGAGGCTAGAAAAAAAGGCTATAACGACAGCAGAATTATAAGAAGATTAGAACAAAAGTTGGTTATTGATCCATTTTCAAAATTCATCCAAGATGAATCTAAAAAATTAAATCAAAATGGAATTATTAGTAAAAGTGGAGTCGAGTCTGGCTTAGATGATAAAATTGGAGCATGGGCCAAAAAAAATTCTTCTCTTAACGCGCAAACCTTAAAAAACTTACTAAGAAAAGATGCAAGACTTCAATCAGTACTGCACAACGCCATGCCTTCATCTGGAATGCTTGCAACATTAGAAGCAGCCGGAAAAACAAGTCGAGCTCAAAATTTACAAGCTCTACAAGAATGGGGCGAATATAAGCCAAACTCAATGTATGAAAGCATGAGAAATAAACTGGGACACAACGCAGAAACATATGGTGCCAACTACATGGCAAAAATTGATTCTGAAAAAGCATATATGGCAAATGAAAAAAGCTACTTCTCTAAAATGATCGATCAAAGCTATGCAGGTCGACTAATATATGCGGATAGGGAAAAAATCAAATTAGCCACCACATTAGCAAAAACACAAACTGAAGAGGCTAAAAAATCTCACGAAACTCTTGTGGGAGAAACCAAGAAAAATCAAGATGAAATTATAGCAAAAATTCTCACAAATAACCCCAATATGGGGCCTGAAAAAGCGAAGTCTTTCCTTGACGATGCCACTGCAGCGCAACCAAGTCTAGATTCTCTATTATCGTCAAAAATTCCTGATAGCGACCAAGATCTAGATAATAAAAGAGACCAAAATATCGCCCTTAGAAGAGCGTTAGCTGGAAACAATAAGAACAAAGCATTAATGGAAGGTTGGGCAGCAGAATGTGAAATCACTAGACTTAAAAACGATTCATCATTAACCGAATCTGATAAATCTAGCAAAATATCTGCTCTGGAACGAAAAATAGACAGCTCTAAAGCTGCCGTTGCTAAGGCTGAGGCGGAAGAAAATAAAATATATTAAATACCTTCTGATTTCATTGAGTGTAAT
>JBLHNE010000065.1:0-7791 GCA_047619265.1 Rickettsiales bacterium
TAAAAGTAGAATGTCGTTTTCTTCAAATTTAAAATCAACGTAGGAATCGCTAGATTTAGTGGTTAAAAGAATTAGGCGGTTTTCTGGTTTTTGGGCCACTTGATCGCAGTAAAAATCTTCGAAAGAATCGTGGCGAACAAGCTTAAGATGGTCGATATAATCTAGGGCAGATTTGCGAATTTTTTGCATGTCAAACACAAAACCGCAAGGTTCAATAATGTGAAGTTCGACATTAAGACAAGCGCAAGTGCGCATTATAGTTCCAACATTGCCAGCAATGTCGGGTTGAAAAAGTGCAA
Organism: Rickettsiales bacterium; assembly: GCA_047619265.1. Taxonomy (GTDB): domain Bacteria; phylum Pseudomonadota; class Alphaproteobacteria; order Rickettsiales; family UBA1997; genus JAJTCH01. Next base: position 300 of record JBLHNE010000065.1, read on the forward strand.
TTTTTAGCATATTTTATGGAGATTTGATGTTGCAATATTTCAAAATTAGTTTAGATTTTTCACCTTATTTCCCCTCATTTTCTAGTCTTAAATTAATTAAATCAAACGCTAAATCTAATGTCCGAAACCGTAAAAATTATTTTTGTCTGCAAAGGCGAGAAAAAAGAATTCCAAGTTCCAGTTGGCACCACAGTTTTAGAGGCTGCTCATAATAATAATATCGATTTAGAAGGCGCTTGCGAAGGATCGCTTGCTTGTTCTACTTGCCATGTAGTAGTCGACGATCAATATTACAAAAAATTAGAAGAAGCTTCAGAAGACGAGGAAGACATGCTTGATCTTGCTTTTGGCTTAACTTCTACTTCCAGACTTGGTTGCCAAATCATTATGACTAAAGAACTAGATGGTTTAACCCTTACCGTTCCAGACGAAACTCGTAATATTTCCATATAAATTACCATAATTTTAATTTAACAGCGCTTTATGATTAGAAATATAATCTCAAAATTGATCATTATTTTAATTATTTTGTTTGCGGCTCTTAGCTCTTTCTGGTTTTTTAAAACTAGCGCTGTTAAAAAACAAATTACTAAATTTATTTCCGATCACAAAGATGTTGTTTCTGCATCTTCAATTTCAGTTACTGGTTTTCCAATTGAGCAAAAACTAGTTATTAACGATCTTAAAATTCAAATATCTGCTTTAAATCCGGTTTCCAGCATTGCCAATATTTTCAGCAACACCAGCGAAGTTAATTTAAAAAGAATAGAAGCGCTTTCCAGTATTTTTAATAATAAATTCTCGGTTAATAGTTTAGAGGAAGTTTCCTTACAAGATTTTGAAGGAATATCAAGTTTCGTAGAATTTAACCAATCTCCACAAATTAATTTTGCCATTAACGATGGATCTCTTTTCAAAGTCTCATATCAAGATTCTGGCTATAAAATTACCGATGCTGGTAAAAATGTTCTATTTGAAAATGGCCCTTCTGTAGTTAATTTTTTAACATCTAGTGAAGAAAAAACATATCGCCATAAAATAAAAGCCGATTTTAAAGATATTAACGCCCTTAGTTTCAGTAACGATATTGGAAGATTCGGCGGTAATAATATTAATCAAGTGACAGCGCTAGAAATTCCATCAACTCCGTCTTCGGACACAATTTATCAAAACATTGCGATTGAAGAGCAAAATCCAGAAATCGCCATAAAAACTACTGAAGAAAATATCCAAAAACCAGAAAATGCTATCGAATCTCTTAATAGCGAGATTAAAAATATGGCTACCGCGGAAGAAATTGTCATTACTGAAAATTCAAAGGCAATTCCAGAAGCAATCACCGAAAACCAAGATATTGAAATTTCTAGACAACTTCCTAGTCCAGTTCCTAGTATTTTGGTTAAAAAAAGTCTTTTGCTGGATTTGGAATATATTACATCTAAAAAAGATGTTGAAATATCTTTCCCTAGCGTAATTCCGGTCGATATGGAAAATTATGATGAGACTAAAAATATCAAAGAACCTAAAAAAATATATCATCTAATCATCAATAATTTAGAAATATCTAGCCCTTTATATAAAATAAATATTAATGGCGATGTTAATTTTGGATCTGGAAATTTAATTCCTCTAGGAGAAATTTCTGTTCACATAGAAAAGTTAGAAAATATTTTAACGATGATCAAAAAATCCATGATGGGATTTCCGAATAACGTTATTGCCAGAGAAAATTATAGTGAAGAAACTTATGACGGTGAATCTGATAATAAAATAATTTCTACATCAAAAAATCCAACCGACAATCTTAATGATTCCAATTTCAATAGTGCCAACCTTAATAGCGCCAATATTATTGACCAAAAACCAATTGTAGATGTTGCAAAAGTAGTTAGAGATTTAGCCAAAGAAAATCTGGCTAGCAGCGAAAAAATTGCGGTTTTTGACTTTAAACAAGAAGAAAACAAAGAATTATCAATCAACGAAACCGTCCTCTCAGAAATTATTAAGCAAATGATTACCAAAGATATTCCGAGATTTACTTCTAATCCTGAAAATCTTTCAAAGGAAATTTTAGAAAAAACTACAAAAGAAGAGACAAAAACTGATAACCAAAAAGAAAATAAGGGGGAAATTCAAGAAGAACCATCTGAAATACCTCAAATTATAGAGATTCCAAATGTTCAAGAAATTCCAAAAAATATTAAAAAAATAACCAGCGACTTAAATTCAAGAACAGCTCCTCCGATCCCTTCTCCAGCTAAAATAGGAATTCCAGCTAAGCCTGAGAATTATAATTCAGTGATTCCTAGTTCGGCAATTATTTATCCAGAAATTCCTGATCAAATAGCTCCAAACATGGAAGATTCTTCTGCGATAATTTCCGCTCCAGAAGTTTCCAATCCAACAATTTCTAATCAAATAAATGCTAATTAGTGAAGCACTAACTTTAGCCAAAAACAATCTAAGCAAAAAAGGTGTCGACTCTCATCGTATTGATGCTTTATTAATTTTGTGTCACTGCCTTAGCGCCACTAAAGAACAGATTATTTTTAACGATACTCGCCGGCTCGATTCAGGTGAAAAACAAAAATTTTTCGATCTTTTGCAGCGCCGCGAAAACCGCGAACCAATGTCGCATATTTTGGGCAAAAGAGAATTTTTTGGAAATGATTTTATTGTCAATTCCGATGTTCTTGATCCGAGATGCGATTCTGAAACTTTAATAGAATTGGTTTTGGAAATTTTTACCAATAAAGATAGGCCAATAAAAATTTTAGAACTTGGAGTTGGTTCTGGTTGTTTGTTTGCAACAATTTTAAAATATTTCCCAAATTCATCGGCAATTGGCGCCGATATTAGTCAAAAAGCCTTAAACATTGCTCAAAAAAATATTGATCAACTGCAATTATCGTCAAGAGCAAATTTAATTAGCTCCAATTGGTTTTCTAATATCAAAGACAATCTAAAATTTGATCTAATAATTTCCAACCCACCCTACATTAAAAGCGCCGATATTTTATTATTGCAAGACGAAGTAAAAAAATTCGAACCTCATCTAGCACTAGACGGAGGAGAAGATGGTCTTGATTGTTATCGATTAATAGCCGCAAAAGCTGCAAATTTTTTAGCAGAATCAGGAATTATATTACTAGAAATTGGCCAAAATCAGGAAAAAGATATTATTGAAATTTTTAATAAAAATAATTTCCAATTCATCAAAGATAAAAAAGATTTATCAGGAATAATCCGCTGCTTAGTTTTTTCTAAATAGGTGTTGTAAAAAGATTATTAACTCGGCCTTTACTCACCGAATGGATTTAAGTTAAGAGTAAAACTAATGTCCCATTAAAATTTACCAGAACTTATTTTGCTTGAGATTCGTATGGATTGCCGCGCCTACGGCTCGCAATGACGATGCCTAAAAGTTTATCGTTCAATTTTTCCACATCTTCATTGCGAGGAGCGCAGCGACGCGGCAAACCATACGAGTCTTTAAGCAAAGTAAAAAATTTTAATGAAACACTAGTAGTTACAAACTACGACTAGTACAAAGAACAATTAAACAAACTACTGGAAGCGCCAAATTTTAATGGAAAACTAGCGGCCGCAAACTTTAAGACCGAACCATAATCATTCATCGTCTCATTTTTGCCAAAAATAATGGAAATATTTCACGACATAAAATCAATTAGGAATTTCCTAAAAAAATCTGCGAATCAAGAAATTGGCTTCGTTCCCACTATGGGAGCTCTTCATCAAGGACATTTATCATTAATCGATCTTGCTAGAAAATCTTCTCATATTGTAGTGGTTAGTATTTTTGTTAATCAAAAACAATTTAACAATTCCGATGATTTCGCAAAATACCCCAATCATTTGGATCAAGACATTGAACTATTAAAAAAATCTGGAGTTGATGTTTTATTCGTTCCAAATTCAGATCAAATTTATGGCAATGGTTTTTTAACCAACATTACTATTGAAAAACTTGGCGATAATCTGTGCGGGGAAAGCAGAAAAAATCACTTTGAAGGAGCAGCTTTAATTGTTTCTAAATTATTCAATATCGTCAAACCGCAAAAAGCATTTTTTGGTGAGAAAGATTTTCAGCAATTGCAAATCATCAAAAAACTAGCTTTAGATCTAAATTTTGATATTCAAATTGTGAGCGGGAAAACTTTGAGAGAAGAGGATGGTCTAGCAATGTCGTCTAGAAATTTGAGATTAAACAACACTGAAAGAACAATTGCTGGAAAAATTTATCAACATTTATCTTTTGCCAAAGAACAAATTATCGCCAATTCCAATAGAAATATTGATGCAATTTTACAAGAAATGACTGATAATTTGTTAAAACTTGGCGCTAAAAAAATTGATTACCTAAAAATTTGTGACGAAGAAAATCTTGAGACAATTTCAACTTTTAATCTTACAATAAAATCCCGATTATTCATTGCCATTTATGTCGGTAAAATTAGGCTGATAGACAATATTCCCCTCTATTAAATCTTTTAAATTTATGACAAAATCTCTGCCAAATATTGTCCAAAAAGCACCCTTCAAAGTTGCTGTTGAGGCCGGAAAAAATTATTATTATTGCTCTTGCGGACTTTCAGAAAATCAGCCTTTTTGCGATGGCGCTCACAAAGGATCAGGTTTAAAATCAATTCCTTTCAAAGCTGAAGAATCAAAAATAATCTATTTTTGCGGCTGCAAACACAATAAGAGCGGCGTTCTTTGCGACGGATCTCACAATAAAATCTAATGCACAACAAACCTAAACTTCCAAAAGAAAGAATTAACCATCTGCAAAAGCTACTTCCCTATTTAAGGGCTTACCGTTTGGAGATTTTCTTTATTATCGTCACTTTAATTACCACTTCGGCGCTGATTTTATTTTTAGGTAAAATCGTTAAACATCTAATTGATCAAGGATTTTCTGCCAATAATGCGAATTACTTAAATTTTATTTTAATTGGCCTAGTCGTAACTATAGTTGTTTTGGCGATAGCAGGATATTTTCGTTCATTTTTGGTTAATTCGGTTGGCGAAAAAATAATTACCGATTTGCGCAAAGATATTTATGCCCACATCGTTCGCGTTTCTCCAGAATTCTTTGAAATCGCCAAAACCGGCGATGTAATTTCAAGACTAACAGTCGATGCCAGCGTTCTCTACACCATTATTAGCAATTCCATGGCCTTCGCGCTGCGGAATCTAATTTTATTTATTGGCAGTATTGTTTTTCTATTCTTAACCAGCCCCCAATTAACTCTCGTTTCTCTAGCTTTAATTCCTGTTGCCATTGCTCCAATTTTGGTGCTGGGAAGAAAAATTAAACATCTTTCCAATAAATCTCAGCAAGCTATTGCGCTAGTTGGGGCTCATATTGAAGAAAGCATAAACGGCATTAGAACTATTCAGTCCTATCTTTGCGAAGATAAAGAAATTCGCAATTTCAATAATTATCTAGAAAAAGCATTATCATTTTCTTTGGAAAAAATTCGCATTCGATCTTTAATGGTAGCAATGGTAATTGCCTGCGCTTTTGGCTCAATTGTAATTGTTTTGTGGCTGGGCGGTCACTTGGTTTTAGATGGAATTTTAACTTCCGGAGATCTTTCTTCTTTCATTTTTTATTCAATACTTTCTGCCACTTCCATGGTTGCATTAAGTCAAATTATGGGACAATTACAAACCGCGTCTTCAGCAACAGCTCGCCTCTTTGAATTACTTAAAATTGAATCTCCTGTCATAGAAAATCCGGCTCCGGAGAAATTTACTCTACAAACAGATAATCACATCGTTTTTAAAAATGTCTTCTTCTCATATCCTTCGCGCCCAGATCACGATGCTTTGCAGAATTTTAATCTAGAAATTTTACCTCAAGACAAAATCGCTTTAGTTGGCGAAAGCGGTGGAGGGAAAAGTACAATATTAAAAATATTAATGCGTTTTTACGATGTAACTAAAGGGGAAATTTTGATTAATAATCAAAATATTAAAAATATTTCATTAGCAGATTTACGAAGTTTATTTTCCTATATTTCCCAAGATTGCTTTATTTTTTCTGGAACCATCTACGAAAATATTGCCTATGTTGACCAAAGATTAACTGTGGCTGATATTGAAAAAATTATCGATGAGAATGAAGCTTTGCATTTCATCAAAGAATTACCAGACGGGGTTCATAGTTTTGTTGGTGAAAAAGGCGTTAAATTATCTGGTGGAGAAAGACAAAGAATTGCCATTGCAAGAGCAATTGTTAAAAACTCTCCAATCTTGCTTTTAGATGAAGCAACTTCAGCATTAGATAATGAAAATGAATCTTTGGTAGCATCTTCTCTTAAGAAAATTGCTCACAACAAAACCGTAATTAACATTGCCCATAAGAGCTCTTCAATTGCCAATTCAAATCATATTGCCTTTATTAAAAATGGCCAAATGATTGAAAGTGGATCTCATCAAGAATTACTAGATTTGGGCGGCTCATATAACAAAATGTATAGTACATAATGTTAATAAAGATTGATTTTTACATTGCTAAAAAATTCCTAATCAACTTCTTTTTGGTTACCTTCTCGATATCCCTATTGATTGCTATGATCAATATTTTCGAACTTTTAGGTCGAGTGGAAGGGAAGGAAATTGATCTTTGGAACATTGCCTTACTCGACATTCTTCCGGTTCCAGATTTCATCGAAAAGATTACTATTTTCTTAGTAATGCTCTCGGCAATGATAACCCTCTTTTCACTTTCCATTAGAAGCGAAATCACTGTGATGCGCGCTTCAGGTCTTTCATTCTGGAGAATTCTATTTCCAATCGCCACCAGTTCATTTTTATTAGGATTATTCTTTATTTTAATATTTAATCCACTAGCCATTCAAGCTTCAAAAAAATGGAACATAATGAACCAAACCTTGATTGATGGCTTAGAAATAGATTCTCTTTCTCCGCGAAGTGGAATTTGGTTAAAACAAGAAAATGTTTTGAATAAGAATAATGACATCATCATTAGAGCTAATAAAATTTATCGCCAGAATTTAGTAATGGAGGATGTTTCTGTATGGTTTTTTGATCAAAACTACCAATTTTACAAAAAAATTGATGCCAAAACTATGTCTTTAGAAAATGGCAAATGGCATTTAAAGCAAGCAATTTTAAATGACAAGAATGTTATAAACCAAAAAATTCCAGCGATAGAAATTGCTACTAATTTAGAGAAAGATTTTATTACTAAAAAAGTTTTAAATAATTTTGAAGAAGTTCATCTCTTCTCAATCTACGAACTTCCCAGTCTTATTGAAAATTTAAAAAGTTCAGGTTTTTCTCCCAAAAAATTTGTGACCTATTATCATTCATTGATGGTTAAACCATTTTTATTTGCTGCAATAGCATTAATTGCTGCTTTTTTTGCGGTAAATAACATTCGCGGGAAAAACAATATTACTATGCTTGTCTGTGGAATTGCTGTTGGTCTAATTGCCTA
>JBLHNE010000066.1:0-7767 GCA_047619265.1 Rickettsiales bacterium
TTGAATTCTTGGTAATTGAAGTTCTTGTTTAGTTCTTTAGTCATGGTTTTGTCAATTTAAGTTTTTATTATTGAAAATATTAAAAACTAATAGGGGATAGTAAATCTATTAGTTTCTTTTACTTAAATTGACACAGATTGGTGGACGTTCTCTCATTTTTTATATGTTGGTTGGCCTTTTTGTGTAATTCTTCTGATTCAATTATCTTCAGCAATTGCTTTAGTGCGGGGCAATTCAGAAAAATAAAAGTAAGGCTTTCAAATTTTAAATCTCAACTTTAGAATCACTATTAATTAGTAATTATTCACTAGTAACTAGAAGTAAAAATGGATCAACTTATTCTGGCGCGAATTCAGTTCGCCGCTAATATTACTTTTCACATTTTCTTTCCGGCAATTACAATCTCTCTTGGTTGGATTCTCTTCTATTTTAAAATTAAATTTACTAGATCAACAAAAGTTGATCTAGTAAAAGATTCACGGCGAATTGTCTCCGCCCCACTTTGTGGGGATCCTCAAAAATGGATCGAGGCTTATAAATTTTGGGTCAAAATTTTTGCTGGTGCTTTATTTTTATATTTAAATCAGCTTTTAAAAACTTTGCCTAGAAAAAATGATCAAAAATGTTGGCTGCCATTTTTATTGGTTATGTTAATTTTTGTAGTTGGTTTTGCTGGCCTTGCTTACAGTTTTTTTCCTTACATAATTCCTGGATCAACAACCATTTGGGAAGCGGCAAGTTTTCCGCAATCTTTAAAAATTATTTTAGTTGGAACTCTGGTTGTTTTGCCGACAATTTTGATTTACACATTTTTTGTTCACAAAATTTTCTGGGGAAAAACTACTCAGTTAACATATTATTAGAAAATATTATCAAAAAATGGAAAATAAACTGGGAACAGCATTAATTACGGGCGGAGCTAAGAGAATAGGGCGTAAGATCGCTTTTGAATTAGTGAAGATGGGTTATGATTTGATTATTCACTATAATAATTCCGGAAAAGAAGCTTTAGAATTACAGAAAGAAATTTCCAATTTGGGCGCTAAATGTTTTTTAATGAAAGCTGATTTGTTAGATAAAAAGCAAGTTGATGAAATGGTTTTAGAGTTAAATAAAATTAAGAATTGGAATTTATTAATTAATAATGCTTCGGTTTTTAGTAAGTCAAAATTCTTGACTAGCAGCGCAGATCAGATGGAAAATAATTTTACTATTCATGTAAAAGTTCCGGCAGTTTTAAGTAGAGAATTGGCGATAAATTGCCAAGAAAATGATTTTGAAGGTAATATTATTAATATGGTCGATAAAAATATTGTGCGTTTTGATACGAAATATTTTGACTATATTTTAAGTAAGAAATCTTTAGCAGAAATGACTAAAATGTTGGCTTTGCAGCTTGCGCCGAGAATTAGAGTTAACGGTGTTGCTCCTGGTTTTGTAAGTAATGTTCATGGAGTTGATTCAGAAGAAGAAACTCATAAATTGACAGATAAAATTCCTTTAAAAAGAACAGCTAGTGAAGATGATATTGTTTGTGGAATTAAATATTTACTTAGCAATAAATTTGTGACGGGTGAAATTTTGTTTGTTGATGGCGGAGCTAGTTTAAATCATGCGGGATGAAACCGTGAAAAAATCACCATTTAATAAATAACATTATGAATTCAAAAATTGCCATTATTGCTGGAAAAGGTGACCTTCCTAAAATGATTATTGATAAATTTAAGCAAGAAAAGAGGGAATTTTTTGTTATTCTTATTAAAGACGAGCCTAGTAATGTTGACTTTCTTGAATTTAATCATGAAATAATTGGTTTTGGGGAAATTTCTAAGATTCTTCAAATCTTAAAAAATAATCAAATCAAAGAATTAGTTTTTGCTGGAGGAGTTACTAAACCTTCATTAACTGGAATTAAAGTTGATAAAAAAGGGGCATTCTTACTTTCTAAAATTGTAGGTAATAAGTTCTTTGGCGATAATAACTTACTTACTACCATTATTAATTTCTTTGAAAAAGAAGGTTTTGAGATTGTTGGTGCTGATAAAATTATTGATGATTTGGTGTCTAAAAAAGGTGTTTTGGGGAGAATTAAGCCAAGCTCTTCTATGCAAAAAGATATTGAAATTGGGCGAGAAGCTTTGAAAACAATGTCTGATTTAGATATTGGTCAGGCAATTGCAGTTCAGCAAAAACAAATTATTGGCGTTGAGGCGATTGAAGGAACTGACGCAATGATTAAAAGATGTGCAGATTTAAAATTTGAAAAAGGTGAAAAACCAGTTTTGGTAAAAATTAAAAAACAAAATCAAAATACTAAAATTGATCTTCCTGCTTTTGGAGTTGAAACGGTGATAAATTTGGTTGAATCCGGATTTTCTGGTGTAGCAATTCAGGCCGGATTTTGCTTAATTATTAACCAAAAAGAAGTGATTAAATTAGCCGATGAAAATGGTTTATTTGTGATTGCGATTTAGTTTTTTGCTTATTTTTATTTCGATTCAAATAATTACTTGTCAGGAGCTAAAAATTATGATATTCTTTGGGAGGATTATATTCATATTCTCACTCAAATAAAAATATCATGAAAAAAATACTCATAAGTTCATTAATTTTTTCTTTTGTTTCTTCTATGGCTTTAGCTCAAGAATCTTCGAAATCTGTTCAAGAAAGTTTTAAGAGTGACCGAATGGAAAGAAGAGAAAATGTTAAGGATAATCGTCAAGAAAAAAGACAAAATATTAAAGAAAACAGACAAGAAAACAGACAAGAAAAAAGAGACAATATTAAGAATAATCGTCAAGAAAAAAGGGCAGAACTTAAAGAAAATAGAAAAGAAAAAAGAGCTAATTTAAAAGATAATCGTCAAGAAAAGAGAAAAGATTTTAGGGAAAAAAGATCAGAAATCAGAAGCGATAAAAAAGAGAATCGCATCGAAAAAAAGGCGGATCGTAAAGAAGCTATATCTGATAAAAGAAGCGATCGCAAAGAAACCAGAGCTAGCAATAGGAATGATCGTAAAGAAAATAAGTCTAATAATAGAAGCGAAAGAAGATCTAATCGCTAAAATATTTAATTAACCTTACTAAGGAACAGCGCCAGGAAAATTTATCAAAAGAACAATAGTTCGAATGATAAATATTTTCTTGGCGCTTTTTTTTTGGCTCTTCATCAAAATTATTCTGATAATTTATTTTTTTAAACTTCAGATAAATTTCATTAATTATACCATTTACCGTTCAAAATTGGCTTTTTTGTCGTCTATGGTTTTTGGTGGCTGAGGATTTTTAGAACTAGGATGGTGCGACGCATTTTACTAATTTAATTTGCAAATCGTTTATTTCAGTTCGCCGCTTTTAATGTTTAAATCTCTTTGTGGATAAGGAATTGAGATGCTTTTTTTATCGAATTCCACTTTAACTTTTTCAGTTGTATCGAACAAAACTGGCCAATAATCATCTTCCTTAACCCAAGGTCGAACAGCAAAATTAACACTGCTATCAGCAAGTTCTAAAACCGCTATTGTTGGAGCTGGATCTTGCATAATTCTTTTGTCATCAGCAATAATTTTTGTTAAAACTTCTTTAACTTTCTTAATGTCGTCTTCATATGAACAGCCAAAAACCATGTCGATTCTGCGAGTTTCTTTAGAGGAATAATTGATGATATTTCCAGAAGTTAGAAGCGCATTTGGTGAAATTATGGTTTTATTATCGGCAGTTTTGATGGTGGTGGTGAAAATTGAAACTTCTTCAATGCGACCCAAAACTCCAGCAGCTTCGATTAGATCTCCAATTTTGAAAGGTTTGAAGAAAATAATCATCACTCCAGAAGCGATGTTAGAAAGAGACCCTTGAAGAGCTAGGCCAATTGCTAAACCAGCAGCAGCAAGAATTGCAGCTAATGATGTAGTTTGAATTCCGAGTTGTCCTAAAGCGGCAATAGCGATGAAAGCAATTAATAATCCATAAATGATATTGCTTAGGAATTTTGCTAATGTTTCATCAACTTTTTTAGTAATTAATGATTTTCTGACGCAATTTATGATTCTTTTGGCAATGAATTTTCCTGCCCAGAAAATTACTAATGCTAGCGTAATATTTTTACACATTAAAATTACGTTATTAATGGTGTTTTCGCTTAAAAATTCAGTCATTTTTGTTTTGATTTAGTTTGGCGAGTTTTTTGAATTGTATTGATAGTTATTTTAATTTTGGCTTGCCGATTTTTTTATCTATGAAGATTAAAATATCTGCAAGCCAGTAAGTAATTACATATGGATTGGTCTTTTATCGACTGCAAGAGCAGCTTCTTTAACTGCTTCATTGTAGGTTGGATGAGCATGACAAGTTCTGGCAATATCTTCGGCAGATCCGCCAAATTCCATTGCTACAACAATTTCATGAATCATATTTCCAGCTTCTCTGCCAATAATGTGGGCTCCGAGGATTTTGTCAGTTGTTTTACAAGCAAGAAGCTTCACAAATCCTTCTGAATCTCCTGTCGCTCTGGCTCTTGAGTTTGCCATCATAGGGAATTTTCCGATATTGTAATCTACATTTGCAGCTTTCAATTCTTCTTCGGTTTTTCCAACTGAAGCTACTTCTGGATAGGTATAAATTACATTTGGAATGCAATCGTAATTGATGTGACCTGCGCCGCCGCTAATGATTTCTGCAACTGCCATTCCTTCATCTTCAGCTTTGTGAGCAAGCATTGGACCGGTCGTGCAATCGCCAATAACGTAGATATTGTCGATATTGGTTTTAAGGTGATTGTTCAGAATGAAACCGCGCTTGTCAGTTTCAATTCCAACTTTGTCTAAACCAAGATTTGCAGTATTTGGTTTTCTGCCAATTGCTACTAGTACCACATCGGCTTCTAGGGTTTCTTTTTTGCCTCCAGCTGCTGGCTCAACTTCAACGATTGCGCCATTTTTAGATTTTTTAACAGAAACAACTTTGGTAGAAAGGCGGAATTTGAAATTTTGTTTTGCTAAAATTCTTTGGAATTGTTTAGAAATTTCTCCGTCCATTGTTGGAGTGATTTTGTCTAAATATTCGACAACTTCAATTTCAGCTCCAAATCTTCCCCAAACTGAAGCCATTTCAAGGCCAATAACGCCAGCTCCGATTACTAGTAGTTTTTTAGGAGTTTTAGTTAAATCAAGAGCTCCAGTTGAAGAGACAATTACTTTTTCGTCAATTTTAACTCCCGGTAAATCAGTAACTTCTGAACCAGTTGCGATAACGAAGTTTTTGGCGGAGATTTTTTCAATTTTGCCATTTTCCAAAGCAACTTCAACAGTATTTTTGTCTAAAAATTTACCAAAGCCATTAATTAAAGTTACTTTGTTTTTCTTGAACAAGCCGGCAATTCCAGTAGTTAGTCCTTCAACAATTTTATCTTTATTGGAAATTACTTTTTTAACATCGACTTTAGGTTTTGAGGTTTCAATTCCAAGATCAGCAAAATGCTCGGCATCGTGAAATTTGTGAGAAACTTCCAAAAGTGCTTTTGAAGGAATACAACCAACATTAAGGCAAGTTCCACCAAGAGTTTTTCGGGTTTCTACGCAAGCTACTTTAAGACCAAGTTGAGAAGCTCTGATTGCTGCAACATAGCCACCTGGACCACCACCGATTATTACTAGGTCGAAATTTGTTTCAGTTAAATTTTGATTTGTCATGTTTTATTTAAATAAAAGTTAAAAAATATTTAATGTTTTTAGAAGATCTTAAACTAACCAAATCTTCCAGTAATGTAATCACTAGTGTTTTGATTTTTCGGATTGGTGAAAATTACTTTAGTGTCGTCGTATTCTTCGACTTTTCCCATATTAAAAAATGCTGTTCGATCCGAAACTCTGGCTGCTTGTTGCATTGAGTGGGTAACAATTACGATGGTGAAATTGACTTTTAACTCGTCGATTAATTCTTCGATTTTTGCTGTAGCGATTGGATCGAGAGCTGAACAAGGTTCGTCCATTAGAATTATTTCTGGTTTGACGGCAATGGTTCTGGCAATGCAAAGTCTTTGTTGTTGTCCACCTGAAAGGCCAGATCCTTGGTCGTTTAAGCGATCTTTAACTTCTTTCCAAAGGCCAGCTCTTTTTAAGCTGGTTTCAACAATTTCGTCAAGTTCAGATTTTTTGTCAAAAAGACCGTGAATTCTAGGGCCGTAGGCCACATTTTCGTAGATGCTTTTTAAGAATGGATTTGGTTTTTGAAAGACCATTCCAACGCGAGAACGTAGAAAAACTACGTCTAGATCTTTGTCGTAAATATCTTTGTCGTCAATTTTTATTTCACCAGTTATTCTACAAGATGAAATGGTGTCGTTCATTCTATTTAAACAGCGAAGAAAAGAAGATTTTCCACAGCCAGAAGGGCCAATTAAGGCAGTTGTTGTGTTGGCTCTGAAGTTAAGATTAACATCGAAAAGAGCCTGTTTGTCGCCATAGAATAGATCAACATTTTTTGTCGATATTTTGCTGTTTTCCATTACTTTTAGATTTGGTTTAAGAAAGGCCTGTTAATGTCGGTCAATTTAGCTTTATTTTTTAAAATATCAAATTGATATTTCAGCTTTTGTAAATAGAATTCGCCAATCAAATAACTAATAAACAATAACTAATCTAGAAATGTCTGCTTGCGAATCAAATCCTACTAATAGAAAAAAAGTAATCATCCTTGGCTCTGGACCCAATAGAATTGGTCAGGGAATTGAATTTGATTACACTTGTGTTCACTGTGCTTTTGCATTAAAAGAAGCTGGAATTGAGGCAATCATGGTTAATTGCAATCCAGAAACTGTTTCTACTGACTACGACACTTCGGATCGTCTTTATTTTGAACCTTTAACCGGAGAAGACGTTTTATCCTTAGTTAGGAAAGAACAGGAAAATGGCGAATTGCTTGGCGTTAATGTTCAGTTTGGTGGCCAAACCCCTTTGTCACTTGCCAAATTTTTGCAAGATTCCAATGTGCCAATCATCGGAACTTCCCCCGATATGATCGATTTAGCGGAAGATCGCGATCGTTTTAAAAAACTTTTACAAGATTTAAATCTTAAACAGCCAAATAACTACATCGCCTATTCTTCTTTGGAAGTTCTTGAACAAGTTAGTCAAATTGGCTTTCCTGTTGTGGTTCGCCCTTCCTATGTTTTGGGTGGAAAAGGCATGGCAATTGTCTACGACACCGAATATTTGCATAAATATTTAAATGATTATTCAGAAGTTTTTGAAAGTGGTCCTTTGCTTTTGGATCAATTTCTAACCGATGCAATTGAGGTTGATGTTGACGCTCTTTGTGATGGAAAAGATGTTTTTGTGGCCGGAATTATGCAGCATATTGAAGAGGCAGGAATTCACTCTGGAGACTCTGCTTGCTCAATTCCACCATATTCACTCAACGATGAAATGATTGAAAAAATCAAAGTTGCAACCATTAAATTGGCACTGGGTTTGAACGTTAAAGGTTTGATGAATATTCAATTTGCTATTCAAGGAGACGAGCTTTTTGTTTTGGAAGTCAACCCAAGAGCTTCAAGAACTGTTCCTTTTGTGGCTAAAGCTACTAAAATTCCTTTAGCTAAAATTGCTACCATGATCATGGTCGGTAAAAAACTTAGTGATTTTAATTTGAAATATGTAAAGCCAGATTATTTTGCTGTTAAAGAAGTTGTTTTCCCTTTTGCTAAATTTGGCAATGTCGACATTATTTTGGGCCCAGAAATGAAATCTACGGGAGAAGTTATGGGAATCGA
>JBLHNE010000067.1:0-7685 GCA_047619265.1 Rickettsiales bacterium
CCAAAGCAGCTATTTTTGTTTGCTTTTTTATTGCTGTTTCTTTTTCTGCTGGAACTTCTTCTTTTACCGGAGTAATTTCTTCTACCAGAACAACTTCTTTTATTTTACTCTTAACTGATCTTGGTTTTTTTACCGGAGTCACTTCCGCTTCTAAGGTTTCCTCTTTTGCCAAAACAACTTTTTCTATCTTACTTTTAACTGCTCTTGGTTTTTTCACTGCTACTTTAGCTGTTAAAACCTCTTCTTTTTCTGGAGTAGCATCTTTTACCTTACTCTTAACTGCTCTTGGTTTTTTTACTGGAGCCGCTTCCACTTCTAAAGTTTCCTCTTTTGCCAAAGCAACTTCTTTTACCTTACTTTTAACTGCTCTTGGTTTTTTTACTGGAGCTTTTTTAGTTATTAGAATCTCTTCTTTTTCTGGAGCAACTTCTTTTACCTTACTTTTAACTGCTCTTGGTTTTTTTACCGGAGCCACTTCTTTTATTTTATTTGTCATTATTCTTAGTAATTTTAGATGATATGAGAATTGAAATTTCGTAGAGTAAAATCATCGGTATTGCCAGTGCAATTTGGCTAATGGCGTCTGGTGGCGTAATTACTGCGGCGATGGCGAAAATAATTACAATCCAATATCTGCGTTTTTTCCTTAAACTTTCCACTGATAAAATTCCAAATTTTACCAAGCAAATTAGAAGTATTGGCAGTTGAAAAGCAATGCCAAAAGCAAAAACCATTTGCATTACCAAACTTAAATATTCTCCAATTTTTGCTTCAAGTTCGATTGGTAAACTATTAATTGGATTTAAATTTTGGAAACTCACAAAAAATTTAAAAGCCAGCGGCAAAATCATTTCGTAGACCATTATTGTTCCTGCCAAAAATAACAAAGGCGAAGCAATTAAGATGGCCAGAATAAATTTTTTCTCTTTTTTGTAGAGCGCCGGAGCAATGAATAAATAGAATTGAATGGCAATAAAAGGAAAAGCAAAAAAAAGTGCCGAAACGAAAGAAAGTTTAAGATATGTCGTAAAACCTTCAGTAAGGCTGGTGTAGATCATTCTCTTTCCCTCGCCATCGCCAATAATTTCTAAAAGTGGTTGAAGTAGAAAATCGTAAATATTTTGAGAAAAATGATAGCAAGCCAGAAATATCAACAAAATCGCTACCAAACAATAGATTAAACGATTTCTAAGCTCAGATAGATGCTGCGTCAAGGTTTGTTCTTCGGGCTTCTTTAGCATTATTTGTTAGATTTTCTTTGAGAATCAAGCTTGGAAATATTGGCAATAATGCCAATTCCAACCGCAATAGTGATGGAAAATAGAATTAAAATTGTCGTTACCATTCCAAGCAATTCCGATGCTTTTTCGCTGTTTTTGACAAAAATAATAAAAATAATAATCAAATTTATGTAAGCCACCGAAAGGCAAGAGATTTTCTTCAAATAATTTTTACAATAAAAAACTCCCGCAAGACCAGCAACTGAGCTAAAAATTAACAGAAAAATTAAGATATTTTGCAGAAATTCCATGAATATTTTGTAAGTGCTATTGTAAGTGCTATTGTAAGTGCGATCTTTGGCAAAACATTGGCAAGATTCTAGTCACCAATTTTTATTTTCCAATAAATCCGATTTATCGAATATTTGATATGTAGTCCTAAAAAACTATTTCTTGCCGCTAGATTTTTTAAAAAAATCAGAATGGCTTAATAATACATTAGCCATTCTGGAAATTGGGGTGCTTTGTAGTAGAACCGTTCCGCTTCCAGATAGTTCGGTTAAAAATACACCCTCGCCTCCAAACATCATCGATCCCAGTCCGCCAGCGGCAGTTAAGTTGCATTTAATTCCCGAAGTGAAGGCGACTAAAGCTCCAGTATCAACTTTAATTGATTCGTTTTTTAGCTTTTTTTGAATGACTTGCCCACCAAAATTCATGATGAATTTGCCGTCTCCTGTCACTTTTTGAAGAATAAAACCTTGCGTTCCGAAAAATCTGGAGCCGAATCTTTTATTAATAATAAAATCAATTTTGGTCCCATGGGCAGCGCACAAAAAAGAATTCTTTTGACAAGTTATTGAGCCGCCAACTTTTTTTAAATCTACTCCCAAAACACTTCCCGGTAAATCGCCAGTGAAGCTGATGGTTTTAATTTGATCGGTTTTGTTGGTAAAATGAGTTAAAAAGAAATTTTCTCCCGATATTTTTCTTTTAATGCCAGAAAAAAACTTTCCCAAAACTCCCTGATCTGGGTCGGAACCATCACCCATTTTAATTGAATTAGAAATGCCATCATCCAAATAAATCATCGCTCCTGCTTCAGCAATTACGGTCTCTCCGGGGTCGAGAACAATCATAACATATTGGGCTACTTTGCCAAAAACCTTGTAATCAATATCGTGACTAATCATGACTGAAATTATGTTTATTTAAAACCAAGAAGGGAAATTAAGAAGGTTAAAAACTATGGGAAGCATGTCTATTAATTTCTTAGAAAAAAATAAATTACATAAAATCCTACATGCTTCTACTCTTTAAAAAACAATACTCTAGGATTAAATCTTTGGCGATGAATTTCTCAAACAAAATTGTCAAATAACAAATAATTACAAAATGAGCAATAAAATAATAAATATCAAAAATCTCAGCAAAACCTACGCAGGCGGTTTTGAGGCTTTAAAAAATGTGAATCTCGACATTAATGAGGGTGAAATTTTCGCTCTACTTGGCTCAAATGGGGCTGGTAAAACAACATTAATCAGTGTTATTTGCGGTCTTGCCAATATGAGCAGCGGCGAAATTAAAGTTGGCGGACATGATATTTTGAAAGATTATCGGGCCGCCAGATCGCTAATTGGCCTTGTTCCGCAAGAGTTGACAACCGATATGTTTGAAACAGTTCTCGATACGGTAATCTACACTCGAGGTCTTTTTGGCAAAAAGAAAAATCCGGCGCTTATTGAAAAAACCCTTCGAGATTTATCTTTATGGGAAAAAAGAAATAGCAAAATTGTCACCCTTTCTGGCGGAATGAAACGCCGCGTAATGATTGCAAAAGCATTATCTCACGAACCTAAAATATTATTTTTGGACGAGCCAACGGCTGGTGTCGATGTTAAATTGCGCAAAGATATGTGGAATTTGGTTGCTGATTTAAGAAAATCTGGCGTGACCATAATTTTAACTACTCACTACATTGACGAAGCCGAACAAATGGCTGATAGAATTGGAGTGATTCAGGCAGGAAAGATCATTCTTATTGAAGAAAAAGAAGTTTTGATGAAAAAACTTGGTCAAAAAGAATTACATCTAGAATTGTTTGAACCCATCAAAGAAATTCCGCAAAATTTAGCCTCTTCAAATTTGAAATTATCAGCAGATGGTGGGGTGATAATTTTCACCTACGATGCCACTAAAAAGAATAATGGTATCGCCAATCTTTTGGAAGAAATGAAACAAAATGGCATAGTTTATCAAGATCTAAAAACTCACCAGAGTTCTTTAGAGGATATTTTCATTCAACTAGTTAAATAAATAATATGAATTTCACATCAATATCAGCAATCTACAAATTTGAAATGGCTCGTTCATTTCGAACATTAAGAGAAAGTATTGCAGCTCCCGTTCTTTCAACAGTTCTTTATTTTGTGGTTTTTGGCACTGCCATTGGTTCAAGAATGCCAGAAATTGACGGCGTGGCTTACGGCGCATTCATTGTTCCAGGGCTAATAATGCTGACAATTCTGAATCAAAGTATTTCTAACGCAGCCTTTGGAATTTACATGCCCAGATTTTCAGGAACAATTTATGAAATTCTATCAGCGCCAATTTCCTATGTTGAAATTCTGGCTGGATATGTGGGAGCAGCGGCCACAAAGTCAATTATGATTGCGATAATCATATTGATTACTTCGACTTTTTTCGTAGATTTGGAAATTAAACACCCAATCTGGATGTTCTTATTTTTGGTTCTAACTTGCGTAACTTTCAGCCTGCTTGGTTTCATTATTGGCGTTTGGGCCGATGGATTTCCAAAATTGCAATCAATCCCGCTTTTAGTAATTACACCTCTTTCATTTTTAGGAGGAAGTTTTTATTCCATCAAAATGTTGCCAGAATTTTGGCAAACAATTTCCCTAGCCAATCCTGTTCTTTATCTAATTAGCGGCTTTCGTTGGAGTTTTTATGAATCTTCAGATGTTAGTCTGCCAATATGTTTGACAGTTGTGATCTTGTTTTTATGCATTTGTATTTTCACAGTTTCAAGAATTTTCAAAACTGGATATCGAATTAAGGCTTAAAAAAATCTAGGTCATTTTCCAAAGGCAACGACCAATCAACCTTGCTTATTCCGCAACTTTGCAAATATTGATTACTTTTGGAAAAGTGTCCACTGCCCAAAAAACTTTTATGAGCCGAAAAAGGGCTGGGATGTGAACATTCTAAAACCAAATGTTTATCGCGGTTAACATTGTCAGCTTTTTTTTGAGCATGGCTTCCCCAAAGCAAAAAAACCAAATTATGGCATTCTTTATTTAGAACATTCACCACCTTATCGGTAAAAATTTCCCAGCCCATTCCTTGATGAGAAGCCGGCCTTCCCTGCTCTACCGTCAAAACATTATTAAGCATTAACACGCCATTTCTTGCCCAAGATTCTAGAAATCCGTGATCGGGATTTTCCAATCCCAAATCAGATTTTAATTCTTTGTAAATATTTCGTAAGGAAGGAGGAATTTTAACATTAGGATTTACCGAAAAACAAAGTCCGTGAGCTTGATTTTCGCCGTGATATGGATCTTGGCCAATTATTACCACCTTAACTTCATTTAAAGGGGTCAAATTAAAAGCTGAGAATATTTCTGCTTCAAAAGGATAAATAAATTTATTCTGATTTAATTCTTCTTCCAGAAAAGAATTAAGTTTCAACATGTATTCTTTATCAAATTCTGACCTCAAATGATTCATCCAAGATTCTGGTAATCTTTGCTTTGTAATATTCATGATTAATTTTAGTTAATATTTTTTAGTATTTTAAAAACTAATAAAATTGGTGAAAGATTCAGCCATATGTTCAAAATAGAAAGGTTAGATGCTCATAATTTATAATTTTATTTTTTAAAAACGATGGATAAATATTTTATTTTAATAAAAACATCGGCAGGATTGCTTTTAATTTCGTCTGATGAAGATGCAATTACTGGAGTTTGTTTTGAAACTCATAAAAGATATCAAGAAATTTTAGAAAATTCTCAAGAATTGGAAGTTCCCATATTAAAAGACGCAAAAAAACAATTAGAAGAATATTTTTCTGGAAACAGAAAGATTTTCAATATTCCTTTAAAAAGCAACGGCACCATTTTTCAGAAAAAAGTTTGGGATGGTTTACTTAAAATTCCATATGGAAAAATTTTAAGCTACAAAGATTTGGCGCAAAATATTGATAATATTAGAGCCTTTAGAGCGGCTGGAAATGCCAATAGTAAAAACCCTATTAGCATCATTGTTCCTTGTCATAGAGTTGTTGGAAAAAATGGAACTTTAACTGGATATGCCAATGGTTTAGACAAAAAACAATATTTGCTGAATCTTGAAAGTAAATTTAATAATAAAGCAAATAAAGCGAATGAAAGAAATTAAGAATATTGCAATTATTGGTGGCGGACCTGGTGGTTTAATGGCGGCAGAAATTATTGCCACAGCAGGACACAAAGTAACATTGTATGATTCAATGCCAACTTTTGGGCGCAAATTTTTGCTGGCTGGTAGAGGTGGTCTAAATTTGACTCATAATGAGCCTTTGGAACAATTTGTGACCAGATATTTTGAGGCTGAAAAATGGCTTAATCCACGTATCAAAGCTTTTCCTCCGACAAAACTACGCAAATGGTGCGAAGATTTGGGGCAAGAAACTTTTATTGGCAGCAGCGGCAGAATTTTCCCGCGCACCATGAAAGCTTCTCCACTTTTGCGGGCTTGGCTTAAAAGATTGGAAGATCTTGGTGTTAAATTCAAAACTCGTCATTCTTGGCAAGGTTTTGATGGTGAAAAACTGATATTTAGCAATGAGACAAAAAAAGCGTTAAAAATTAAACCAGATGCAACTTTGCTGGCACTTGGTGGGTCTTCTTGGCCGCATTTAGGTTCAAATGGTGGTTGGGTTCCAATTCTCAAAGAATGTGGTGTAAAAATCTCAGAACTTCGGCCTTCAAATTGTGGGTTTATCACAAAATGGTCCGATCATTTAAGCTCCAATTTTTCTGGAACGCCTCTCAAATCGATTGCTATTTCCCATCAAGAATTCTCCCAAAAAGGTGAATTAATGATTACAAAACAAGGAATTGAAGGCGGTGCGGTTTATGCCTTATCTGCCAAATTGCGTGAATCTATTAAAGAAAATGGTCAGGCTGTTTTACATTTAGATTTTCGTCCAGAAATGTCGGTCGATGTGCTAGCACAAAAACTACAATTACGCAGCAAAAAATCCCTAGGAAACTATTTGCGTAAAGCCGGATTTCCACCTCTAGCCAGTGCCTTGCTCTATGAATTAATTCCAGCAGATCAACTTGTAAAAGCAACTCCAGAAATTCTAGCAAAACATCTTAAATCTCTGCCCATAACTCTGACCAAAACAACAGATATTGCCCGCGCCATTTCCACAGCAGGGGGAATTACTCGCCAATCTCTAGATAAGAATTTAATGCTCAAAACCAAACCAGGAATTTTTGCAGCCGGAGAAATGCTGGACTTCGAAGCTCCAACAGGCGGCTATCTTTTGCAAGGAGTGTTTAGCACTGCATCTTGTGCAGCAAAAGGAATTATCGATTTTCTTAAGAAGTAATCTTAGGAAAAATAACTTAACTTAAAATACAAAGTAGAAAAAAATATGACAAAAAACATATCCACCCCAATAACGCCGCGAAAAACTAACTTAGACATTAAAATTGATGTTCACGTGAAACCCAAAAACATTGGCGATAAAATTGCCTATGCATTTGTAAAAATGCTCCGCTTCTTTGCAGATTTATTTTTTGCCAAAAGATATGGACATAGAGCAATTGTTTTAGAAACAGTTGCGGCAGTTCCTGGAATGGTTGGAGGTTTATGGCAGCATCTTCATTCTATTAGAAAAATGAAAGACGATAATGGCTGGATTAGAACTCTGCTAGACGAAGCAGAAAATGAGCGCATGCATCTTATGACATTTATCGAAATTGCCAAACCAAACTTGGTAGAGCGTCTATTAATTATGTTTGTGCAAATTGTTTTTTATAATTTTTACTTCTTTCTTTATCTATTTTCTTCCAGAACGGCTCACAAAGTTGTGGGTTATTTTGAAGAAGAAGCAGTTATTAGCTACACTCAATATTTAGAGGAAATAGATAAAGGGGCTCACGAAAACGTTCCAGCTCCTCAAATAGCTATTGATTATTGGAACCTATCTCAAGATGCCAAATTAAGAGATGTGATCGAATATATTCGCGCCGACGAAGCTGAGCATCGCGATGTGAATCATCTTTTTGCAGATGAAATTGGTAAAAAATAAACAACTAACAGGGAAAATAAATCAAATCTTCTATCTAGGTTTTTAGTCCATCCTTAATCAGAAATTTACTTTTCCAAGACATTATATTATACCATTTTCCATCACGCTTTCGCTGCGCGAGCGCACTAAAATCAAGG
>JBLHNE010000068.1:0-7533 GCA_047619265.1 Rickettsiales bacterium
GCCAACCATCTTGTGCATTATTATTAAGTAAGGCGGTAAATCTTATTGGATCAACTTTTGATCCAGCCATGAGACCAAGGGTAAAAAATGCAAGAATATTTCCAAGGAGACTTTCTTGATAAATAATAACTTTATGTTCAATCATAATAAAAATTATTGGGGTTAATAATTACAAATCCAAAATTAATCTTCTTGGATCTTCTAACAATTCTTTAATTCTAACCAAGAAAGTAACGGCTTCTTTGCCATCAATAATTCTGTGATCGTAAGATAGGGCTAAATACATCATTGGACGTATTTTGATTTCTCCAGCAACAACCATTGGACGTTCTTGAATTTTGTGCATTCCAAGAATTCCTGATTGCGGAGGATTGATAATTGGAGTAGACATTAATGAACCGTAAACTCCGCCATTTGAAATGGTGAAAGTTGCGCCCATCAAATCAGCAATAGCAAGCTTTCCGTCTCTGGCTTTTAAACCAAGATTCTTGATTCCGCCTTCAATACCGGCAAGACCCAACTTATCAGCATCTCGGAGTACCGGAACAACCAAACCTTGTGGCGAACCAACTGCAACACCAATATCGTAGAAGTTCTTATAAACAATATCGTCTCCGTCGATTTCAGCATTAACTGCAGGAATTTCTTTAAGAGCAGTAATTGCAGCTTTAACAAAGAAAGACATGAATCCTAACTTGATACCATGTTTCTTTTCAAAAGCATCTTTATATTCCGTGCGAAGCGCCATAACACCCGTCATATCAACTTCGTTGAAGGTAGTTAAAATCGCAGCAGTATTTTGAGATTCTTTCAATCTTTTGGCAACTATTTTGCGAAGTTTTGTCATTTTTACTCTTTCGACTGGCTTTTCAAAATTTGCCGCAGGTGCAGGAGCTTGGTTAGTATTTCCAGAATTAACTGCAGACAATGCATCGCCTTTAGTAACTCTACCGTCTTTTCCAGTTCCAGAAATTGCAGAAGCGTTCAAATTATTTTCAGAAACAATTCTTTGTGGAGCTGGGGAAAGATGTTGATTTTTAGTTCCACTAGATTGAGCAGGAGCTTTTTCTGCCGCCTCGGGTTTTTCTTCATCTTTTGGCGCTACAGCAACTGCTCCGGCTGCTCCTTCTTTCATAGAAGCGATCAAATCACCAACCACAACATTGTCGCCTTCTTTAACATTAATTGCAGTAATAAAACCGTCTTTTGGAGCGTTAACTTCTAAAGTCACTTTATCAGTTTCAAGTTCAACTAATAATTCATCAGCTTTTACAGCATCGCCGACTTTTTTGTAAAGCTTAGCAATTCCTGCTTCACTAACTGATTCTCCAAGGGCTGGAACTTTGATTTCTATGGTCATTTGAATTTTAATTTAAGTTTAAAAAATAGATAAATAATACCGGGGATCCCCGCAATGCGGGGCGTGGCTTATGCCACGTTCTTAAAAAAATAAACTCAGATCCCCGCAATGCGGGGTGTGGCTTATGCCACGTTCTTAAAAAAAATTTACTTTAAGGCTTCGTCAATTAAAGCCTTTTGCTCTCTAGCGTGATAGCTTCCATATCCAGTTGCAGGAGAAGCTGAAGCAACTCTTCCAACATATTTTGCTCTAGTGGTTTTGTGTTTGATCTTAATCAAAATTTCCTCCAAAAGTTCATTTACAAAATACCAAGAAGCCATATTTTTTGGCTCTTCTTGACACCAGATAACTTGGGAGTTTTTATATTTTTTAATCTCTAAGGCAATTTCTTTTGCCGGAAAAGGGTAAATTTGTTCAACTCTAACCAAAGCAACATCCTTAATGTTATTTTCGGTGCGGCTTTGAAGTAGGTCGTAATAAACTTTACCTGAACATAAAACTACTTTTTTAACTTTTTCACCAGCAGCTAATTTTTCAGTTTCGCCCAAAACAGGTTGAAAATTATTATCAGAAAAATCTGCTATTTTTGAAACCGCCAATTTGTGACGAAGCAATGATTTTGGTGACATTACAATCAAAGGTTTACGATCTTTACTGTGAATCTGGCGACGAAGCGCATGAAAGAAATTTGCCGGGTTGGTAATATTAACCACGCGTATATTATCGTTAGCACACATTTGCAAGAATCTTTCTAATCTTGCTGAAGAATGTTCTGGACCCTGACCTTCAAATCCATGCGGAAGCAAACAAACTAAACCAGATTTTCTGAGCCATTTAACTTCACTTGAAGTGATAAATTGATCAAACATAACCTGCGCACCATTGGCAAAATCGCCAAATTGAGCTTCCCAAATAGTTAAAGCATTTGGTCTAGCCATGGAATATCCATATTCAAAACCAAGAACCGCCAGTTCCGATAAAAAACTATTATGAACTTCATATTTTGCAGCTTTACCACCAATATGGTTTAGAGGAGTATATTTGCTAGCATCTGTCGAGCTGGTTAAAACTGAATGGCGATGAGAGAAAGTTCCTCTTTCTGAATCTTGACCGGTAATACGAATCGGAAATCCTTCTTCGAGAAGAGAAGCAAAAGCCAAAGCTTCACCATTTCCCCAATCAATATTTTCACCTTTTAAAACAGCATCCTCCCTTGCCTGCATTTGTTTGACAATTTTAGGGTTAGCATTAGCGCTTTGAGGTATTTTATTAATGTTTTTTGCTAGTTCTTTTAACTTTTTAGCCGGAACTTTAGTATTCGGAATTGACATATCATTAGCTGAAATATGCTTCCAATCTCCTTTTAGCCAATCACCTTCTTCAGCTTTAAATTTTGAAGAAAGTTCAAATTCTTTTTCTATATTATCACGGAATTCTGCAACAAATTTTTGATATTCTTCAGCAGAAATTGAACCTTCTGAAATTAGCTGGTCGGAATAAATTTTTTCTAATCCAGAATGTTTTTTGATAGCGCTGTACATTAATGGCTGAGTGTACATTGGCTCATCGCCTTCATTGTGACCATATTTTCTGTAGCAGATCAAATCCATTACTACATCTTTTTTAAATACTTGGCGATATTTTGTGATGATCGCAGATGCCTTAACTACCGCTTCAACATCGTCGCCATTAACGTGAATGATTGGAGCATCGATGGCTTTTGCTAAATCGGAAGCATAAATTGTGCTTCTTGAATCGTCTGGATTGGCAGTAAAGCCAATTTGGTTATTAACAATAACATGAACAATTCCGCCAACATCGTAACCTTTGATTCCACTCATTAACAAAGCTTCTGCAACACTTCCTTGCCCTGAAAAAGCAGCATCTCCGTGAATAATTAATGCGAGCGCTGAAAGACGATTTTCATCTTTATTTAAATCTTGACTAGCGCGAACCTTTCCCGCTACAACAGGATTAACCGCTTCAAGATGCGAAGGATTAAAAGCTAAAGAAATATCAACTTTTTTGCCACCGATGTTTCTGGTGGAAGAAAATCCCATGTGATATTTAACATCGCCAGATTCAGTCAAATCATATGAAATTCCCGGAGTTCCTTTAAATTCTGCAATCAATTGACTGTAAGGTTTTCCCATTACTCCTGTTAAAACATTCAAACGGCCTCTGTGAGCCATTCCGATGGAAACTTTCTTAACGCCATCTTTTCCTGCAAAATCAATAATTTTTTCAATTGCGCAGATTGAAGATTCACCACCTTCAACTGAGAATCTTTTGGCTCCAGGAAATTTTTTATGTAAGAATTGCTCGAAACCTTCGGTGCGAATTATTTCTTTTAAAATTTTGATTTTTTCTTCGTGCGGGGTTGGGGTTAAAATGGTTTTTTCAATTTCATCAGACAGCCAATTTTTTATTTTTTCGTCGTTCAAATAGGTGAATTGAGACCCGATAGTGTTTTTGTAGAACAAATTTAGTTTTGAAATAACATCGGAAATTTTGGCTTTTTTCATTCCAAGAAGTCCGTTTAAGTCAACTTCTTTGCTAAAATCTTCTTTTTTTATGTTGTGAAATTCTGGTTTTAATTCTTCTACAATTCTTTTTGGCTGAAGCTCCAAAGGATCAAGATTAGCAGCCAAATGACCAAATCTTTTGTAAGCTAAAATTAAATTGGCAGTTTGAATTGAAAGCATAAAATCGTTGCTAGCAGCTTTTTTTGGAGGTTCTTTTTTTGACTCTCTTTTAGCATTAGAGGAAATGTCATAATCTTCCGAACCCACGACTTGCAAGTCTTTACTAGCCCAAGAAGCGCCTTTTGAATCTTTGGAAATTGAATTTAGATCGTCGAAATTGTCGACAAAAAAATCTTGCCATTCTTGGTCTACAGAATTTTTATCGTTTAAATAGTCAGTAAATAACTCTTGAATAAAAGTCAGGTTTCCACTGAAAAGTACTGAGGAATCAAATGTTTTTTGGCTCATGAGAGATTGTTTTGATACAGGAATATTGGAATATGGGTTACGATAATTTCGCAATTAACCCTAAAATTGCGGTGCATTCTAATTTTGGAAGTTAAAAATTTCAATATTTTATTCGCCATTCTCAAAAGCATCTACTATTATTAGCCTTATTCACTGAATATTAGGCTAAAAAACTTGCCCCCTTACAACCAAAAATCGTGAACAAAATTTCAAATGAAGACTTATCAAGAATTATTCCAAGAAAAAATTAGAGATTTAAAACTTAAAAATCTTTATCGATCGCCAAAAAAAAACCCCAAAAAAACCCCCAAAAAAAACCCAAAAAAACCCCAAAAAGAATTGCTTAATTTTTGTTCGAACGATTATTTAAATCTCTCGACAAATAAAGCGGTGAAAAAAGCTGCAATTCAGGCAATTGAGAAATTTGGAATAGGCGCCAAAGCATCGAGATATGTTTTTGATGAAAACGGCTTGGCTGAAAAATTAGAGAAAAAATTAGCTAATTTAAAAAACCAAGATGATGCGATTGTTTTAGGTTCAGGATATTTAACCAATGTTGGGGTTGTTTCGGCTTTGGTTTCTAAAAATGATTTTATTGTAGCTGACAAACTAATTCACAGCTCATTAATTGATGGTGCAAGATTATCTGGAGCAAAATTGATAAGATTTAAACACAACAATATCGAGGATTGCCAAAGAATTTTAAATGAGATTTTGAGAGACAATCCTGAAAAAAAAATCCTCGTCATCACTGAAACAGTTTTTTCAATGGATGGAGATTTGGGGAAAATTGATGAATTATTGAAGCTGGCCAAAAAATACAATTGCCTGTTTTTAAGTGACGATGCTCACGGGCTGGGAATTATTAAGAAAAAATATGAAAATTACGATTTTCATCTGCAATGCGGAACTCTTTCAAAAGCCGCTGGAAGCTATGGTGGATATGCTTCTGGTTCCAATTTAATGATTGATTATTTGCGTAACCAAACCAAGCCAGCAATCTATTCCACCGCCCTGCCCGCTTCAGTTTTAGCAGCAAGTTTGAAAGCGGTAGAAATTATTGAAAAAGATGGTGAATTAGGAGCACATTCAAAAGGAGAAAAAGCTTTAAGAAACGCCGAATATTTTTGCGAATTGATGAATCTTTCTAAACCACAATCAACAATCGTTCCCATTATTATTGGTGATTCTTCCAAAACTTTAGAAATTTCTAAAAAACTAAAAAAAGCCGGTTTTCTAATTTCTGCCATTAGGCCACCAACTGTTGAAATTGGTAAAGCAAGGCTTAGAATTACTTTTTGTAGTTCACATAAAAAAAGCGAAATAAAAGAATTAATAGAAACAATAAATGTTAGCAAAAATTAAAGGTTTTGAAGAAGGAATATCTTCCACAATTAAAGCAATATCGGAAAATGAAAATCTTAATATTGATTTTGATGCGACCAAGATGGATTTCTCTGAAATAAAATCTGATTCTTTTAACAAAAAGCGTATCTCTTTACCGCAAATTTCTAGCCCGAGAGATTTTGAAAAAGTGCGTGCTTTTGGAGATTTGGCAGCGCTGTATTTAAGATTTCACAATAATAAAATTCACCAAATTCTGCCAGATGAAGATTCGCAAAAACTATTCGATTCATTCGAGAAATTACGAGTCATTTCTACAGGATCGAAGGAATTTAAAGGAATGTCCGAAAATATTGAACCTTTGATTGATAAAGATTTAGAGGGAATTAACGATTATTCATTTTTGCCATTTTTGCTTTTAAAAAATCCATCTTTGCAAACTAGAATCGGAGCTTTTAGAAAAATCATTGGTAAAGATCTTTTGGAAAAAGTTAATCAATTGGAATCTTTAACTTTTGACCAAAAACAATTTGCTAAGAAATCATTAGAAATTATTGAGTTTTTAAACGACCAAAAAAAAGAGCAAGATCAAGAAAATGATTCACAAAATGAATCAGAAACAAAAGATCAACCTCAAGAAAACGAAGATCAAAATAGCAATGAAGAAAATGTTGAAACCGAAGTAAAAATTGATAAATCAAAACCATCTGAACCAGAAGAAACCGATGCTGGTGGAGAGAAAAAGAATGCCAAAATATTCAAAGAAATAGAACAAGAAAATTCTGGCGAAGAAGAAATTCAAGACCTAGGAAGCAATGAAAGCAAAATTAAATTCGTTCCTAAATATAAAATTTTTAGCAAAAAGTTTGACCAAACAATTAAAGCCGACGATTTGATGAATCGGCAGGAGGCAGAGAATCTTCGCAATCAATTTGATTTAAAAATAGCCAAATTAGAGCGAATTTCCAAACAACTCACCGCCAAATTGAAGCGAAAATTATTGGCCAAAAAACAAATTCTATTTGAATTTGATAAAGAAGAGGGAATTCTTGACCCTAGAAAAATTCCTCAAATCATCACTAATCCGCTTTCCAAAAACAATTATTTGACCGTTCAGGAAAACGATTACCAAAACACCATTCTTTCAATTTTGATCGACAATTCTGGATCAATGCGCGGAACTCCAATTGTGATGTCGGCGATGGCAGCAGAAATTATTACAAAAATTTTTGAAGGTTTTGGCATTAAAACCGAAATTCTTGGTTTTACAACGGTTGATTGGCGCGGTGGAAAATCGCGGAAATTATGGGAAGAAAGCGGCAAGCCAGAAAACCCCGGCAGGCTTTCAGATATTCGCCATATCATCTACAAACATGCTAATCAATCTTTCAAAAAATCAAAAAATAATTTGGCGCTCATGCTAAAAGATGGAACTTTGAAAGAAAATATTGATGGAGAAGCTTTAATTTGGGCGGCAACTCGCCTTAAAAATCGTTCTGAAAAACGCAAAATTTTATTGGTAATTTCCGATGGAACTCCAGTCGACGATGCTACAAATTCCAATAATGATGGCGATATTTTAAATGATCATTTGCATCAAACCATCGCCCATTTGGAAAAACATTCTAAAATCGAAATCGCTGCCATTGGCATTGGGCACAATGTCGGCGATTTTTACCATAATTCAATTTCCATCAAAAATATTGAAGAACTTGGCGATGTGATGATTAACAAAATTTGCGATTTGCTTTAAAAATAATACCAAGTCTCATCTTTAATAGAAGATTTAAACAAAATATTTTAGACCAAAAAGATGAAGCATAAATGTGCTATCAA
>JBLHNE010000069.1:0-7449 GCA_047619265.1 Rickettsiales bacterium
CATCAAATTTTTCTAGAGCCAGAAGGTTTAGACACCGATGTGGTATATCCTAACGGCATTTCAACTTCTCTTCCTGCTGATATTCAATTGCAATTTTTAAGAACCATTAAGGGCTTGGAAAATGTGCAAATGATTCAACCAGGATATGCTATTGAATATGATTTTGTCGATGCCAGAGAGCTCTACCCAACCCTTGAAACTAAGAAAGTTAAAAACCTATTTTTCGCTGGTCAAATTAATGGCACAACGGGATATGAAGAAGCTGGTGGACAAGGTTTAGTGGCAGGAATTAATGCTGCTCTTAAAGCTGAAGAGATTCTTCCCCCCAAAGGGGATGGCGGCCCAGCAAGCCTTGGTGAGAGCAGAACTAAGGATGGAGAAAATAAAGAATTTATTTTGGATCGATCCAATAGCTACATTGGTGTGATGATTGACGATTTAATAACTCTTGGGACCACAGAACCTTACCGAATGTTAACTTCGCGAGCTGAATATCGTTTGCATTTAAGATCTGACAATGCCGATTTGCGTTTAACCGAAATTGGTATTGCAATTGGCTGCGTTGACACCAATAGAGCGGAAAAATTCTTAAGCAAAAAAGAATCTTTAGAAAGAGATAGTGCTATTTTAAAAGGGTTAATTATTTCTCCAAAAAAACTTTTAGATGCAGGAATTAACATTAAGCAAGATGGGGTTAAACGTAGTGCTTTTGAATTACTTGGATTTCCTGAAATTAATTTTGAAAAACTAGGAAATGCTTGGGAAGAATTTGGGGAAAAATCAAAAGAAATTGATGCAAAAAATAAAAAGCAACTTACCATTGCCGCCGTTTACAATTCCTACTTAAAAAGACAAGAACGAGATATTGAAATTTTCAAAAAAGACGAAAATTTAAAAATTCCCGACCAAATTAATTACCAAAATATTCAAAGCCTTTCTAACGAGGTTCGAGAAAAATTAATCAAAATGAGGCCAAAAACTATTGGCGGAGCTTCTAGAATTCCCGGAATTACTCCCGCTTCAATTATGGCAGTCATTGTTCACATCAAAAATAAAAAAAATGACCATAATTAAGGATATTGTTTTCAAGTTTGCCATTTTCAAGTTTACTTTTTTCAAGTTTACTTTTTTTAAGGTCGCTATTTGTTTTTCTGTTGCATTTTTAGGGGCAGCAAACCCATTATTGGCGCAAGAGGCAAAACCGATTGATCCGAAAGAAAAAGAAGGAGTTTTGGAAAAGATTCAGCAAAGATTAGAAATTTACACGAAAAATCCTGCTGGTAAAATTATTGATGATTCCTCACTTAAAAAAGTTAAACCAACAAATATTGAGGAAATTACTGGAAATATTGCTGAGACCAATGCTGTTGAAATTATTAATGATGAGTTCAATGATGTTAATTCCGCAGCAGCAATAGCAGAAGAAATTAATCAGCAAGAACAACAAGAATTTTCAATATTTCCTACAGAAGAGGAGGTTTCAACTTCTAATGCAATTGACCAAATTCAAAAAACTTTATTATTTTCTAATAAAAAAAAGGTTAACAAAGAAAGCACCAAAAAAGAACCTTCACCAAAAATTGATTATTCCGATAAATCACCCTCAAAAGTTGAAATATCGATTATCGATTCCGCAGCAAAAAGCAATAAAGGTTTGAATCAAAAACTGACCATGGCATATAATGCTTCAATTACAGGGCAATATGAGGTAGCGGTTGAACTCTACAAACAAATTTTAGAATCCCAGCCCAATAATCATTACGCATCATTTGCTTTGGCGGCCTCTTATCATAAACTTGGCCAATATAAACAAGCTAAAAAACTTTATTACGAACTTCTAAAATATGAATGGGCCGACGAGGAAAGTAAAAATGAATTGATTGGAAATTTAATTGAGGTTCTAGTTGAGGAATCTCCCAATGACGCCATCTATGTGCTTGATAAACTTTCATCTGAAAACCCCAATTCAGCCTACATAATAGCCGGAACTGCAATGGCTTATGATAAAATTGATAAACCGAGTCAGGCGATTCTATTATTAAAAAGGGCCATATATATCGATCCAATTGAAGTGAGATACAAATTTAATCTTGCCATTATTTACGATAAAATAGGCGATTATCCAAATGCCATAAATTACTACCAAAAAGTTTTACGTAATTATGTTTTGTCCGATAAATTAGACAATTCTCTCCCTATCCAGCAAATAGAGCAAAGAGTTGAATTCATTAAAAGAAAAATATAACCAATGAACGCACATCCTAATCTACAAAGACTCATAGAATATATTATTCAAAATAAGGCTTCCGATCTTCATATTTCTTCTGGAAATTACCCAATGGCAAGAATTGATGGAGATCTTAATAAAATTCCCGATAGAAAACCCACAGGACCTATTGAAGCTAGTGCAATGATTAATTCTGTAATGACAGATCAGCAACAAGAAATCTTTAATAAAACAATGGAATTAGATTTTTCAATGAAAACTGATTCTGGCCACCGTTTTAGAATTAACGCCTTTACCAACATTAACGGCTCTGCGGCAGTTTTTAGAGAAATCGCTTCCGAGGCAATGTCTCTAGAAAAAATTGGTGCTCCGGCAATTTTTAATGAACTTTGTAAATTAAGTCAGGGATTAATTTTAGTTGTTGGACCAACCGGAAGTGGCAAATCGACCACATTAACATCGATTCTCAACCATATTAATAATCAATACAAACACCACATCATAACTATTGAAGATCCGATTGAATTTGTCTATAAAAGTCAATCTTCACTAATTAACCAAAGAGAAGTTTTTACCAATACTAAATCTTTTCCAGCAGCTCTAAAAGCGGCCATGAGGGAAGATCCTGACGTTATTATGGTTGGAGAAATGAGAGATTTAGAAACCATGAGCTTAGCATTAACCGCCGCCGAAACTGGGCATTTGGTAATGGGAACCTTGCATACAAATTCTGCGGCGCAAACTATCAATAGAATTATCGATGTTTTTCCATCGTCTGATAAAGATTTAGTGCGCTCCATGATTTCATCTTCAATTAGAGCCATAATTTCCCAAAGATTAGTTAAGAAAAAAGGCGGAGGAAGAGCTGCAGTTTATGAAATTATGATTGCCAATCAATCCATTAAAAACTTAATTCGCGAAGATAAAATTCCTCAAATCAACTCCATGATTGAAATTGGTAGAAAACAAGGAATGGTAACCTCTAAAGATTCAGTTTTTGATCTTTTCAATCGCGGAATCATTACTGAAGAAGTTTTAGAGAATTTTATTTTGTCTTCAGAATAAGGGTTAGAGATTGATAAATTGTTAAGACACGTTAGGTACGATCCAATAACCCTCCCTCAAGGGGAAGATTATTAGATCGAGTAGTTTTTATCTAACTTTCTTAAAAACTCATAATTCATAACTTATCTGAAATGCTACTCAAAACCACCAAACTTCAAAATTCTGCTTCTAATCCTGCTAACTCGGTTTTTGTTTCTGCCTCTGCTGGGTCTGGAAAAACTAAAGTTTTGACCGATCGGGTTTTGCGGCTTTTACTAGACGGTGTTTCGCCTGCTAAAATTCTCTGCCTAACTTTTACCAAAGTTGCGGCCATGCAGATGCAAAATAAGATTTTTAGCGAGCTTGAAAAATGGGCAATTTGCGGCGAGGAAGATTTGCAAAATAGCTTAACAAAATTTAGCGACCAAGCTCCTTCAAGCGCTCAGCTTAAAATTGCTAGAAAATTATTTGCTAATTTGCTTGATGATAATTCTGGTCTGCAAATTTCAACTATTCACTCTTTTTGCCAAAACATAATTAAGCAATTTCCGGTTGAAGCTAAAACCTCGCCTAATTTTACTGTTATTGACTCTAACCAAGAAAGTAAACTTCTGTCTGAAGCCAGAGAAGAGCTTTTGCAAGAGGCGCTTTTGAACCTAAAATTAGCCAAGCAAATCAACCTAATTTCTGCCCGATTAAATGAGCATAGCTTTTTGGAAATTTCTGCCGAAATAATTAATAAAAAACAAAATCTTAGCGCCCTTAAAGAAAAATATTTTGATATTGAGGGAGTTATTAAAGGAGTTTATGAAGAATTGCAAATGGAGCCAGAAACAACAGAAGAGCAAGTTTTTGAAGGTTTCATTAATGATAAAAATTGGAATAAAGCAGATTTATTATCTTTCTTTGCAGAGTCTAAAATCAAATCTTCTGGGGTT
The DNA here is from genome assembly GCA_047619265.1 of Rickettsiales bacterium. GTDB lineage: Bacteria > Pseudomonadota > Alphaproteobacteria > Rickettsiales > UBA1997 > JAJTCH01. The sequence continues at coordinate 4,210 of JBLHNE010000069.1, forward strand.
GCCATCGATTTTATTCAAAGACCGACAAAGGAAAATTTAGAGAAATATATTTTAGTTTTTTTAACTGGAAAAAATTCCCCCAGAAAAATTATTACTAAGCCCATTTTAAAAAAAATTCCAAGTGCTGAAGAAATAATATTTCCAGAACAGGAACGAATTTTACAATTCTTAGAAAAATTAAGTAGCGTTAAAATTGCTATTTCCACTTCAGCATTACTTATTGCAGTTAATAAAATTATTGAGAATTACGATATTTTAAAAAGCAAAAATGGCTATTTAGACTACAGCGATTTGATTATTAAAACTGCCGCACTTCTTGAAAATTCTGGCCAAAGAGAATGGATAAAATATAAACTTGATGGCACTTTTGAGCATATTTTAATTGATGAATCTCAAGACACTAACCAATGGCAATGGAACATTATTAAAGCAATTACTGAAGAGTTTTTTGTGGGTATTGGCTCGAGTCAAAATCAGAATCGTACCATTTTTATTGTCGGCGACGAAAAACAATCGATCTACAGCTTTCAAGGTGCTGACCCCGATATTTTTGCCAATATTTTCCATTATTACCAAGAGAAATTAGATTTTATTGATCAAAAATTCTTAAATGTCGAATTAAATAGCTCTTTTCGCTCAATGCCGGCAATTTTAAAAGCTGTAGATCAAGTGTTTGCAAGAGCTGATCTGGCAAATTCTATTAGCACTTTGGCCAGTAAAATTGAACATCATGCCATTAAAGACAAGCACCAAGGAAAGGTGGAATTATTGCCAATTGTCATTTTGCCAGCTAAAGAAAAAACAACCAACGACTATGTTTGGGAACTTGATTTTAGTGAAGATGAAGAACAAAAATCGCAAGAAATTTTAGCTAGAATTATCACTAAAAAAATTAAATCTCTTTTCGATAATAAAAAGTTTTTGGCCAGCAAAAATCGCCAGATAGAATTTGGAGATGTGATGATTTTACTTAAAGAACGCAAAAGTAATTTTGGAAATTTGATAATTAAATATTTAGGAGAAGCAGATATTCCGGTCAGTAGCGCCGATAGAATCGTTTTTAGTCAAAATATTATTGTTCAAGATTTATTATCTTTAGCAAAATTTTCTTTGCTTCCAAACGACGATTTGAACCTAGCTTGCCTGCTAAAATCGCCCTTTTTTAATATTAGCGAAGAAGAATTATTAGAAATTTGCCAAGTTAAAAAACAAAATAAAAGCTCTATTTTTAAAGTTCTGGAAAATCATAATGACATTTTGCATCACAAACTTCTGGAGTTTATTGGGCAAAGCCAAGAGCAGAATTCTATTGGGCAATTTTTTAGTTTTGTTTTGTTTGAAAAATCTCATCAAAAAGAAATTATCGCCAAATTTGGCAAAGTTGGAGAAGAAATTATCAATCAATTTTTCAAACTAACCATCGATTACACCAGCAATAATATTGCACCTTGCTTGCAAGATTTTGTGCTTTTTGTGGAAAATAGCGATTTGGAAATAAAAATTGAAAGCGTTGGTCAAAATAGTAATCAGGTTTTCATTACCACAATTCACTCAGCCAAAGGTTTGGAAGCTCCTATTGTTTTTCTGGCTGATACTTTTCACGATAATCAAAAACTAGCTAAAAGCGGCAAAAATAGAATTGTTTGGGATCAAAAAACCGGCCTGCCCTTTTGGCCTCTTGGCGCCGATTCCGATAATCAGCTAATTAAACATATTAAACAAGAAACCAAGGAAATTTCCGCCAAAGAATATTGGCGACAACTCTATGTGGCCATGACTAGAGCAATTGAAGAGCTTTATGTTTGTGGTTTTGGTAAAAAAGAAAGCAGTAATGATTGTTGGTACAATGCCATTAAAGAGGCAATTAAAGATTCCTCTGTAGAATTTGATGATGGGTTAATTAGCCCAGAATATGAAGATTATTTGCTCGGTAAAAGCTTGAAATTTGGAAAAGAATTTGAGGGAGAAAATGCAGATACAACTTTAGAAACTAGCTTTCAAAATGAGAAAATTGTTTCTAGTAAAAACTTTATGGACGCAATTCCGAGAAAAGAAATTAGCCAAGAAATTTTGTATCCTTCAAAATTAACGCAAACGAAAAATAGCGATATCGATTCTATCGAGGCCAAAATCGGCATAATTATTCATAAAATTTTAGAATTTATTTTTGATTTAGAATTTGCAGATAATGGCAAAAGAGAAGAGTTTTTATTAAAATATTTAAAAGATCAAAACTTGTTAGATTCTCAAATTAAGGAAATTTCAGAGAAAATTAATAATGTTTTTGAAAAATACAAAGATCTATTCCAAAACCCAAATTGCAGGGCAGAAGTGCCAATCATGGCCAAAATTAATGGCAAAACCATATCTGGAAGAATTGATCGTTTGATCATTAAAGATGATGAAATTTTGATCATTGATTTTAAAACCGGAAAAAAAATCGAGACTTTAAATCAAAAATATCAAACTCAAATGCAACTTTATGAACAAGTTCTGCAAAAGCTTTATCCTGACAAAAAAACTACTTCGCAGATAGTTTGGGTTTAATAAATATGATAATTAATTGCATTTTAAGAGCTTATGATTCTATAATCCGCCATCTGAAATTCTGCAAAATACCAATAAAATTAACAAAATAAATATGCCTAAAGAAGATTTACTATCGATGAACGGAACTATAGTTGAAGTTCTTCCTAATACAATTTTTCGTGTTGAACTAGAAAACAAACACATCATTACTGCTCATGCTTCTGGTAAAATTCGTAAGAATAAAATCAGAATTTTGAAAGGAGATGCGGTTGAAATTGAAATGACAACTTACGATTTGACTAAAGGAAGAATTACTAGAAGAAACTAAGTTTTTTTAAGTTTAGAATTTATTATTTAAAGAACCGCCGTAAAAGAAATTTTGCGGCGGTTTTTTAGTGTCTGCAATTTTAAACTTGCAGCAGAATTAAGTCTATTGACCCCTTGAGGTAAGGTCGAAGAGTGCAGCTATTCGGGGAGAGGTAACAAATATATTAGATAAAAATCAAATCTAAAATCTTAATTTTTTTGACTTTTAGCAAACAAAAAATCGCCATTACAAATGAAGACCGGCATCGATGATCTAGATCTTCGCTACGCTGCTTTTCTCGCTTACGCTCGAAGACGGCTAGCGCCCGAAAAAAATCGTAGATTTTTTCCATGAAACCTAAAGAAGAGGTTTTTGAGAAAGTGATCTAGATCTTCGCTACGCCG
>JBLHNE010000070.1:0-7415 GCA_047619265.1 Rickettsiales bacterium
GAAAAACCAACCATCGGCATAGTTTTATGTTACGACAAGAAAGACACGCTTGTCGAAATTACCCTTCCCAAAAACAGCAACATTTTCGCCAAAGAATATAAAACCTACCTTCCAACAAAAAAAGAGCTGAAAGAAAAGATGCAAGAAGCAGTCATTTTGAATGAGAAAAGAAAAAATAAAGATGACTAAGCAAATCAATTTCACAAAGGCAGAAATTAACAAAATCCCTACTCCTGAAAAAAGCATCACCTATTACAAAGACACCAAAGAAAAGGGCTTGAGTCTTTACATAACATCTAATCGCATCATCACCTTTTTCATTAGAAAAAGAGTTGGTGGCAAAGATGAAAGATTAATAATCGGTAATTTTCCTGAAATAAGCATAGAAAATGCTCGCATCCAAGCCAGAATCATTAAAGGCAAAATTGCCGGTGGAATTAGCCCAAATGAAGAAAAAAAAGAGCTAAAACAACAAATCACCTTTGAATATTTGCTTAATGAATATATCGAAAAATATAGCAAAAAACACAAAGCAACTTGGCAATATGACGATAAAGAAGTTCGCAGATTAACCTCTCATCTGGCAAAAAAGAAAATTTCAACAATCACCAATGAAGAAATTAGAAAATTACATGAAGATGTTGGAGAAAATAGTGGCATCTATCAAGCTAATAGGTTGCTGGCAATGATTCGGGCAATTTACAATAAAGCCACAGAATGGGGCTATAAAGTGGAAAACCCAACTGCAAATATCAAAAAATTCAAAGAAAAATCCCGAGATCGTTTTATTCAAAATGATGAATTGCCAAGGTTTTTTAAATCACTGGAGGAAGAAGAAAATAAAATTTCCAGAGATTACATTTACCTTTCGCTTTATACTGGCGCCAGAAAAGGCAATGTTTTAGCCATAAAATGGGAAGATATTAATTTTGTAAGTAAACAATGGAAAATTCCCAAAACTAAGAATGGTGAATCTTTAGCAATTTATTTACCTGACTTAGCGATAGAAATTCTACAAAAACGAAAATTAGAAAATGAAAAACTGGCTTTAAAAGATTTCCAAAAAGAATGGGTTTTTCCATCACCCACAAGCGCAAGTGGACACTTAACCGATCCTAAAAAAACTTGGAAAAGAATGTTGCAAAGAGCCAAAATTAAGGATTTAAGAATTCACGACATCAGACGAACTTTAGGCAGTTATCAGGCAATCACTGGTTCAAGCCTACCAATTATCGGAAAATCTTTAGGTCATAAATCAAGCCAATCAGCCGAAATTTACGCCAGAATGGATCTTGATCCAGTCAAGCAAAGTGTGGATAAGGCTTTGGAGTTGATGAATAGTTATAAAATTTCGAAGACATCCTAAAATCTGCTATTATTTTCAATCAATTTGACTGTTGCCAAAAACTTTCCAGTTTGTTCAATATCAAAATATTTGTCTTTTAAAAGTTTAACTTGATAAATATTTGGCAAATAAACTCCCCATTTAGAAGTCAGAACAGCGGGATTTTTTTGCAAAAGATCTGATATGTGGGTGTCAATATCTTCCAGTGGCGCAGATAGGGAAATAAATTTCTGTCTAAGAATTTCAACTTCAAACGAACTGCTTTTGTCATCAAATATGTTTTTAATTCCAACAGCATCTAAGAGTAACTTAATTGTTCTATTTATTCGCGTGCCTGTGAATGTGAAAAGTTGCGAATGTTTTTCTGCTATCAAAAAAGGTCGGTAGGTTTGTAAATTTTGAATATTAAAAACAGAAAATTCTTTGCGTAAAATTTCTATTTCATCTTGGCTTGTCTGATCAAGAAAATCATATTGCTCTTTGGAATAAAGCACTTCCAGCATTTTTTCTCTTATTTTTTGATGTACCACTGCACCACCTCCATAAAATGTTGGCTTTTTTCCATCTTTTGCCGGAATCACTTCAATCTTTTTTGCTTTGTAGTCGATGAATTTTATTTTCCAAATTTTTGCAGAAAGTAGAATATTTTCATCCTCAATAATTTGTGGGGTTAAAGGTATTTGCCCAATTACATTGCCCGCATTTACAACTTTAAAATTTTCTTCGGCTGTAAATACACTGTAAAAATCGCGGCTATTTACCACCTTTTCTCCTTCAACACCAATGATAATTTCGTGTTGCAATTTCTCTAAAAAATCAATTTCAATTAAATGATTAAGGATTTGCTCTATTTCAAATAATTCAATGTTTTTAAAGGCAGAATTTTCTTTGAGTTGGTTGGTTAAATCAGCAAAACCAATACCAGAATGACCCTTAGTTATTGATAAGGCTTGATGAACTAAGATGTCGTAAGGTTTGTCATTTTTTTGGGGCGGTTCAATAAAGCCTTCCTTGTGCAGCAACCAGCAAGCAATAGATTGAAGCAAACTCCACTCATCTGTAGCGTATAAATACAAATTACTATTTTCCCCATCTTTTCTTCCGCTGCGCCCAACTCTTTGAATTAGGGATGAAATGCTGTGTGTTGCATCAATTTGAACAACCGCATCAACCGCTCCAATATCAATGCCCAATTCCAGCGTTGATGTGCAGGAAATGCAAAAATTTTGTCGATTATTATTTTTTGCAAAATATTCAACATATTCCCTTATTTCTTTATCAACTGATGAATGATGAGAAAAATAATTTGGATGTCCATTTACTCGATTTGAAATTTTCTTAAGTTTGACCGCAACCTCTTCAGTTCTGCCTCTGCTATTAGGAAAAATTAAAACTTTACTGTCTTTGGTTGTAAAATATAAATCCTTTAGAAGCTCTAAAGGCAGTTCATCGGTTTTATTTTCAAAATAACGAAAAACAACATTGATTTCTTTGGCTGTTTTATCCAACAAAACTTTTGTTTTGAATTCATCACCAGTAAATTTTTTTGCCTCATTATAATCTCCAATTGTTGCCGACAATCCAACAACGCTAAACGATTTATAATTTATCCTTTGAAGCCTTGATAATATTGATTGTAATTGGACTCCTCTATCTGTGCCAATAAATGAATGTATTTCATCTATCACCACATATTTAAGATTTGAAAATAAATGTTTGATATTAAAAGGTTTATTAACAAACATTGCTTCAAGTGATTCTGGCGTAATTAATACAATTCCACTGGGTTGTTTAACTAATCTGTCTTTAAGTGTTTTGTTGGCTTCGCCGTGCCACTTGGTAACTGGTATATCGAGATTTTTACAAAGTTCTTCAATGCGATAAAACTGATCGTTAATTAAAGCAATTAAAGGTGAGATATAAAGCACTTGAACACCAGACTCATTAAAATCAACTTTAGAAAGGATTGGTAAAAAAGCCGCTTCGGTTTTTCCTGATGCTGTTCTTGAAGCTAAAATAAAATTGTCGTCCGATGCTAAAATTTTGGCAATAGCCGCCGCTTGAATTGGTCGGAGACTTTCCCAGCCTTGATTGCGAATAAATTTCCGTATTGGTTCAATTAGTAAATCAATAGACATTTACAATTCCTCAATACTATCCAGCAAAAACCTATCTGGTCTTTCGTCAGAAATTTCAATTTCCTTGAAAAGTTTTGATTTTTCGACTTCTGGATTTTGTCTAATGATGTTTAATATGTTTAAATAATCTCTTACAATTTCACCAGGTGTTAAAAATTCAGAAGCACCTGGCTTGTTAAACATTTCTTCCATAAAAGAAAGAATTTCTTTTTCTGACAATTGAATTTCAGTTTTATAATTGAAGTCAAAAATCAATTTCAACTTCTTAAGTAGAACAAAAACTTCATTATGATTTAAGGGTATTAATTTTATAACGGGCTGGGAAAAATCTCTTAATTCGGCTGTTTCAAATTTATTTGTTACCAATCTTCTTTTTAAAGCTTCATAGCTAAAAAGTCCTCTTCGTGGATTTTCTAAAAATTCTTTAGTTCCGGCAAAATTAAAAAACAAATTAGCTATTTTTCCTTGAAAACAATCATTGTAAATCGTCAATATTTTTTCATAGTTTTTCTCTCTCATTACAGAAGTAGAAATTTTGTAAAGATTGATCGCCTCATCAAGATTAATCATAAAACCACTGTAGCCCATATTGACAAATAAATTGCAGAAATTTTTGAGCATATCGTAGTAATTTAAATCATTGATAATTTCCCTAACTCCCAAATCTTGTCTTGCTTCAACTTTAGTTTTGTATTCTCCTTTCAGCCATTTCAGGGCACTTCGCCTTAAATTCTCATCGTCTTTTATGTATCCTTCGTAATATTTCATTACCACAGTTCCAAAATCAAAACCACCAACATCAGTAATTTCATTAATGGTTTTCATAATGTTGTTTTGAATGAGGCTTAAATGTTCTTTATCACGAATTTGGGTTAATGAAATTTTATTGTCTTCTGCTGTTTTGGTGATAATTTGCTCAATCCATTTTTCCAACAAAGTTGGTAATGCGCCACCATCTGGCTTGGTTTGAATTGATATGTTGTTAATAATCTGCGAGTAGAGCGCAACGCCTTTGCCATCGTTAGAATACAAGCGGTTGTCGGGAGTAAAATCGGCGTTGGCGACCACAAATTTTTGTTTTAAAGCCACCGTATTTAATAAATGAAGCATAAAGGATTTTCCTGAACCAAAATCACCAATCCAAAATTTTACCATACTGTGCCCATTCTTAACATCTTCCAATGCCGACACTACCGCATTAATTTCTTCAGATCGTCCAACCGTAATATGTTGAACGCCAATTTTTGGAACCACGCCACCAATTAACGAATTGATAATTGCCGTGGCTTCTTTGGGTTTAATGTTGTCTATCATTTTGCAGAAATTTTTTGAAAATAGTTTGAGTTAATTGTGAAATAGTCGCCTTCCTCTTCAATCAATAGATCGTCCAGAATTTCGTAGCAAGTGTCGTTGATGCTTTCTATCAATTGATTTTTAAAGACACCTTTTGATTTTGCAAATAATTCCATTTCGCTTTGTAAAATAGAAAAATTGTTTTTTGCAAATAATTCTAACGCTTCAATATGAATTTTGGTAAAAGCCAATGTATTGATAAAAGCCGAATTGCAGGCTTCTTCATTGCTTATTTCTTGTATTTTTAATGGCTTTTCTGCTGGAATTTTTACAGCAATAATTTCATCTTCAAAATCATCTTTTAAATATTTATTCAAAAGCTCAACTGTTCCAGAATGTTGTTTTTGAACTTCTTTAATTGAGGAAATATCAAGTTGAATCTTTTTTCGTTTATTTTCATAAATTTTAAAAATTCCTTTGAGCGCCTTATCCAGATCCTTATCTCTGATTAGATCAACAACAATTTTTTCAAAATCTTGTAATTGCTCACCTGTTTTAAAAAGGCTTTTCTGAATATTTTTGGCGAGTTTTTTGTTCTCAAAATTGACAGATTTTAAATTGTGATAAACATAATAAATATAAAGCTCAAGTGCCGATTGCCTATCGCGCGAAACAATAAATTTAAACGCTTCAAAAAATATGTTTTTAATTGATGGATTTTTTTTATTTAGCTTCCCAAGCAAAATAATTGCATCAAAAAACTCTTTTGGGTTGCAACTATAATTCTTTGTTAATTCTTCAAATTGAATTCTCCAGCGATTGACATTTTGCGTGTAAAGCTCAATTTCTGTGGCTTCGTCAGGCAAAGAAACTTTAGAAATTAAAATCGGAATTGGTTCAGTTATTTTTGGAGTTATTTTTGTTTCGAAGAAAACTTTAATTTCTGCCTCATTATAAAAGGTATCAGTGCTTATTTTGCGTTTATGTCCGTAATGTTCACGGACTGCATTTTCGCAAAATTTGAAAACAAATGTATAAATTTCATTTATTTTTGACTCAATACAAAATTTATAATTTTGGCTATTTTTTCTGTACCTGAAATGCTTTCTAGCAATTAAATCAGCTATCTCTGAAGATTGCCCATCAATTGTAGTTCCTTCCTGAATGCACTTATTCTTTAATTCCAAAATTACCAAAATATAAAGCTTAATAACTTCAAGAAGACAATATTCAATACTACAAAAATTATTGCTCGGATTCCAAATTTTATTAAGGATTTTGACCTCTTCATCATTTAGCTTTAACTTAGTTTTATACCTATTTCCAAGCCTCCAATCATAATCTGTATTGTAATTTTGATAACTTTCTTCAGCTCTTAATCTCAAAAAATCTTCACTATTTGCTTTGGTTTTTTTGATAAGAAAAGATGCTCCGTAAGGTTTTGTTTTGGGGTAATATTGTCCTAATATTTTAAGTTGGTCTTCAAGTTTCTTGAAATCTTTATGACTATCATATTCACCAAGTAGGTCGAATAATAAAATAAAAGCGTAATTTGTATTCCCATCTAAATCAAAATATTCACCACTCAAAAAGCTATTTTTAAAAATTTTATAAAATTTTCTTTGTTTATCTGATGCACTATCTATTTCATAGTAAGAATAAACATAATGATGTTTCCAATAAGGTACGCCGCCACTGTACTTGTTTAGATCGTCATTAAAATTTAATTCATAAGATTGATTTGTTACATCAATGATTGAATCATCATTTTTGTTGTTTAAAGGGCTTGAATTTGTGGTTTTTTTAATAATATTTTGCACAGATACGTCTTGTATTTTGTTGAAATCGCTAAGTTTGCTATTTTTAGTGTATGAATTATTTAATTTATAATAGTCCCAAATTACGAAGGCTATTATTCCAATTATGATTAATCCGGTCATCAATATTTAAAATATTGGTTATCAAAAATATTAAAAAATACATTCTCAAAATTGTCTGAGTGTTTTTCTCTGTCAGAACCACTTCGTGTATATTTAATGATATTGTGAATATTGCATTGTTGCCAATAAATTACCAAATATTTTTGATGATTTTCTCACCCTAAATAAAAAGAATGGAACTGGTCTGGGAGAAGGAACCGATCTTTGTTTATTGGTTTTCCGCAAACAATACCCTTAAATTATGATCGGATTACAAGAAAAGGAATTTCTAATAAAAGTGTCGGATCTGACTATTTAATAATCTCAAATGATTAATCCAAAATATGTTTTCTATTTTTTATTAAGGATTTGATTAATAGTTTTAGTTTTTTATCCAACCACTCTTGTCCGCCATCAGGATCTAAAGATTTCATAAAATTAAAAGATACCAATATCGCACAATCTTTTATGTGACAAGGTGAGATAATAGGATTGTTTGGAACTACAAAAATTTGATCTCCGCCTTCTAGCCAATAGCACCGAGAATTTTTATCCACGATAAATTCTCTGCTCACATCTGGCATTTCATCATATGGTATAAATTCTATTTTTAATCCTGGTATCATTTTTATCTCATAAATTATTTGGTTTTAATCTGAGGGTTTTAGTGTTGTGATTTTACACTAAAATTGAAGATAGAATTAATAATAAAAGCAAGCT
>JBLHNE010000071.1:0-7385 GCA_047619265.1 Rickettsiales bacterium
CGCCAGCAGAACGATCGTCATATTCGTTAAAATCGCGATTTCTTCTAGATCCGTCAGAGATTTTATTGTAGCTTTTTTCGTTAAGCTCGTCTTTGAAAGCATATTTCAAAATTGCCGCTACAGTTTCTTCAGGATTTGCGTCGCTCAATATTTCTGTTGCAATTTCTTTGAAATCTTCAAAATTTCTGGATTCAATAATTGCAGAAATAGCTACTTTGATTCTTGATTTCTTGCTTTCAATAACCGCCCCAACATCAGGAAGGTTTTGTTTTTCAATTTTAGCATTGGCCACTCTTTGAATCACAGTTAATTTGCGATATTCAGAAGGGGTGATCAAAGTGATTGCTGTTCCAGATTTACCAGCCCTTCCAGTTCTGCCAATTCTGTGAACATAGCTTTCAGGATCTTGAGGAATGGAATAGTTGATAACATGAGTTAGATTATCAACATCAATACCTCTGGCGGCAACGTCTGTTGCAACTAGAACGGTAGTTTTTTTATCTTTGAATTTTTTAAGAATTCTTTCACGCTGACCTTGGGAAACATCGCCGTGTAGAGCCTCAGCTCTAAGCCCGCGATTGATCAATTTGTTAGTGATGTCGTCGGCGTCAAGTTTTGTTCTACAAAAAACTACACCATAGAAACTTTCTTCAACATCGATGATTCTGAAAAGTGCTTCGAATTTATCAGACTGAGATACTTCAAAATAAATTTGTTGAATGTTGTTTTGAGTTATTGCATCTCTTTTAGCAGTAACAACTTCAAATTCTCTCATGTAGTTTTTTGCTAAGCGCATAATGTTGCTTGGCATTGTTGCGGAGAAAAGCAACATTCTTTTTTCTTCCGGGGTAGATTTCAAAATTGTTTCGATATCTTCAACAAAACCCATATTAAGCATTTCATCAGCTTCATCTAAAACTACATATTGTACTTTTGAAAGATTCAAAGTTCTGCGATCCAAGTGATCCATAATTCTTCCTGGAGTCCCAACAACAATATCTACACCTCTTTTTAAGCGATCAATTTGTCTGTCGATTGGTTGCCCACCATAGATTGCAATAATTTTGATTTGGCGATCAGTTGACAAAGAGTTAATTTCTTCAGTAACTTGAACGGCAAGTTCGCGGGTTGGTGCCATGATGATGGCTTGAACATATCCTGCGTTAGGTTTGATCTTTTCAATTAGTGGAATTCCAAATGCGCCAGTTTTTCCAGTTCCAGTTTGTGCTTGTCCAACAACATCTTTAGTACCAGAAAGTAAGAATGGAATTGTTAGTGCCTGAATTGGAGTTGGAGCTTCGAAACCTTTTCCTTTTAAAACTTCAACCATTTTTGGAGAAAGGCCGAGTTCTTCAAATCCATTTAGGTTTTTAACGGGAAGATCAAGATCGTTAGATTTATCTGAGTTAGTCATTTTTTTAATTAAATTGTGAATGATGAGATGTTTCATCAAAGAAGTTGGTAGTGCTGGAAACTAATTAAGTGTGAGGCTGAAAGCGCAAAGACAAGATGAGTTATTTGGCATTACCGAAAACTTGCAATAAATTCGATAACAAGAAAGTTTTATTACAATCGGAATTACCACAAGGTGGCGCATACTAGACAGGCAAATCTCAAATGTAAATTTAATAATCACATTAAGAGTAATTATTAAATTATTATTGAGTTCTTGAGCTAATTTAATAGCTCTTGAAATTGAGCGATAGATTTTGTGATGAACCAATATTCTTCCAATTAAATTTCATTTAGAAAAATTATTTAAACCTCTAAACGTAACATATCTTCATAAGTTGGCCTTTTTCTGATAATTTTAAATCTATCACCAGAAACTAAAATTTCTGGAATTAAAGGACGAGAATTATATTCATTAGACATTGACGCCCCATAGGCTCCTGCTGAAAGAAAGGCAATTAAATCTTCAGGCTTGGGGTTCAAAAAGTGACGGTTTTTAGCCAAAATATCGGTGGTTTCGCACACTGGTCCAGCAATATCAAAAATTTCCGACTCACCAGATTTCTGATTAACTGCAATTACTTTGTGGTAAGAATCATAAAGCCCTGGACGCATTAAATCGTTCATTGCGGCATCAATTATTAAAAAAGTTCGATCGGCAGTTTTTTTCAAATAAATTACTTTAGATATTAAAACTCCGGAATTTCCAACCAAAGATCTTCCTGGTGCAATAGTTAGGCTAATTTTTAAATCTCGAGTCAATTCAATAATTAAATCGGCGTAATCTTGAATTGGGATTAAAGTTTCGTCGTTATAAGCGATTCCAATTCCACCTCCAAAATCAAGATTGTCAATTTTAAAGCCAGACTTTCTAAGTTCTAAACACAGATCTCTAATTTTTACAAAGGCCTTAGCAAAAGGTTCGATCGAAGTTATTTGCGAGCCGATGTGAGTTGCAATTCCAAATATTTGAATATTATCAAGCTGGCTGGCAATTTGGTAAATTCTAGGAGCTTCTTCAATATCGATGCCAAATTTATCGCCTTTCTTGCCAGTGGAAATTTTACTGTGTGTTTTGGCATCAACATTAGGATTTACCCTTAAAGCGATCTTAGCGTTCAGATTTAAACTTTTTGCAATTTCGCTTAACAAAAATAATTCTGGTTCTGATTCGATTGAAAATTCAACTACTCCATTTTGTAGAGCTAAAGTCATTTCTTCTCTAGTTTTTCCAACTCCAGCAAAAACAATTTTTTTAGGATCAATTCCTGCTTCTAAAGCTCGGTAAATTTCCCCCCAAGAAACCGCATCGACACCGGCTCCAAGCTTTGCAAACACTCTGGCAATATTAACATTAGGACTAGCCTTGATTGCATAGCAAATTTTATGATCCGTGCCTTTAAAGGCATTGGCAAAACTCTGATAATTTTCTATCAAGCTCGATTCTGAATAACAATAGAATGGAGTTTCGACTTGCGATGCAATTTCGCTGATCGCTAAATCTTCGGCAAATAGTTGATTGTTTTTATATTTAAAGCTCATTGACTGATTTTTTATTTATGTTCCACGTGGAACAATTGTTTTTATTGAGAGAATATTTTAAGAAAATTTATTGCAGCTAGGTTTTCCTCGTCTTGACCAATAGTCATTCTTAGGCAGCTGGGCAAATTATATGCTGACATTTCTCTTAGAATGACTCCATTTTCCAATAAGAACTGATTTACTTTTTGACATTTTTCTACAGAAAGAAAATCAATTAAAATAAAATTAGCTACAGATGGGTAATGCTTTATTTTTAATTCATCAAATTTATTAGCTAATATTTCTAACCATTTTTTATTGTGATCTTTTGATTCTTGTAGAAATTTATCATCATTAATAGCTGCGATGCCAGCATTTTGAGCTGCTCCAGAAACATTAAAAGGCCCTCTAGTTCTGTTCAATACATCGGCAACATAGAAGCTAGAATATGACCAACCTAAACGAAGTGAGGCCAAACCATAAATTTTGGAGAAGGTTCGTATCATCATCACATTCTCATATTGATCAACCAGCTCTATTCCATTTGGGTAATCATCTTCATCAACAAATTCAGTATAGGCTAAATCGAGAACAATCAAAATATCACTTGGTACATTTTTAATTAATCTAAGAACCTCATCCTTTTTTAAATAAGATCCTGTCGGATTATTAGGGTTGGCAAGGAAAATAATTTTAGTTTTATTAGTAATTTCTGCTAAGAAATTATCAACATTCGCAGTTAGATCGGTTTCTTTAGCAATGACTGATTTTGCACCCACTTTTTTTGCTGAAATTGGATACATTAAAAAACCATACTGACTGTACAAAACTTCATCACCTATATCGCAAAATGCATGAGTTAGAAGAGCAATAATTTCGTCTGACCCAGCTCCGCAAACAATTTTGTCGGCATCAATTTTATATTTTTCCGCGAGGGCTTTTCTTAAATCTCCGCAGCCACCATCGGAATAGCGAAAGGTTTTCTTGCTGTGTTCTAAGTAAGCTTTAGTTGCTTCCGGACTTGATCCTAATGCATTCTCGTTGGAAGATAGCTTAATTACCTTGTTATTGCCAGCTTTTGATTTTCCTGGTCTGTAAGGATCTATTTCTAATATGTAGTCTTTGGCTTTAATCATGATTATTTAAATTAACTTATTAACTAAACTAAGGCGAAGCCTTTAATTTATTGATTCAATGGACGTATAATTCCCTCTAAATTTTACCGCCCTGCCCTATTAATAGCCCTAAATCTAGTATTTATTGATCTATAATTAGGGTACTTTTTTGTAGCAGATTAATTTTAGAAGCTATCTACTAATTCTTCGATTTCTTTTAGATTGTTAAAGAATATGGTAATTTTACCCTTTCCTTTTTGCGAATTATATTCAGATTTAACAATATTCTCTGGAAATAACCTCTTTAATTTTTCATCAATTTTTTTAACTGGTTGAGTTTTACCTTCTTTTGAACTTGCACTAACTTTTTTACTTGAATTTGTCTTAGCTTCCGGCTGAATTCTAGGGATTTTAAACATAGTTTCAACATCTCGAACCGACCAATTATTTTCAACAATTTGGTGAGCAATTTCAGTAATATTCTCAAGATTCATTATTGCCTTGGCGTGACCAAAGCTAATTTTTCCGTTATCAAGCATTTCTTGGACTTCTTTTGGTAAAGATAGAAGCCTTAAGATGTTGGCAATATGGCTACGACTACAGCCAATTTTCTTTGATACTTGATCTTGAGTATATTCAAACTCTGTCATTAATTGCTTGTATCCACCGGCTTCCTCGATTGGAGATAGATCTTTTCTTTGAACGTTTTCGATAATGGCGAATTCTAAGGCTTGAATGTTATCAATATCTTTAATGATTACTGGAATTTGAGTTAGTCCAGCCATTTTTGTGGCTTTAAATCGGCGCTCACCAGCAATAATTTCGAAGGTTCCCTGCTCAGTTGCTTTGCGAACAATGATTGGCTGAATAATACCATTTTCACGAATCGAATTACTAAGTTCGGCTAAATGAGTTTGGTCAAAATGCTTTCTTGGCTGGTAAAGCCCAGCAACAATATTGTTTACTGAAATTGACCGAACAATATTATTAGTAGCAGTTTCATTTTTGTTCATTTCTCTTTGAGAATTAGATTCCCCAAGCAAAACTGATAAGCCGCGACCCAACTTTTTATCATGATTCATTTTCATATTTTATTTAAATTAAGATTAATTGTTCTACGTGGAACAATTTAGATTTAAGTATTTTGTTTCTATAGTTTTTCTTTTTTAAGAACTTCTTTTGCCAATTTTGTATAAGCGACAGATCCTCGACAATTTGCATCGTAAATTAATGCTGGCATTCCATAGGAAGGAGCTTCTGACAAGCGAACATTTCTAGGAACTATTGTTTGATAAACCATTTTTCCCAAGAATTCTCTGACATCATTCTCAACTTGCTCGGTTAGTTTATTTCTTCTGTCATGCATCGTTAGAATAATACCACTAATTTTTAAACTAGAATTCAAATTACTTTTCACCAAATCTAGCGTAGTTAGTAAATGACTTAAGCCCTCTAATGCGAAGAATTCGCATTGCATAGGGATTAGAATTGAATTAACCGCAGTCAAAGTGTTGACTGTTAATAGGCCAAGAGAAGGCGGGCAATCAATGATTATGCAATCGTAATCATTTAATATTGGAGCTAGTTTATTTTTTAAAACAAATTCTCGGTTTTCCATATTGGTTAGTTCCACCTCACAAGCAGCAAGATTAACGGTTGCCGGAATTAAGAAAAGATTTGGAATTGAAGTTTTAAAAATAGCCTCGTTAATAGTGCATTCGTCAATCATCACATCGTAAATACTGTGGGTTCTATCTTGGTGGTAAAGACCTAAGCCAGTACTGGCATTGCCTTGTGGATCAAAATCAACTACTAAGACCTTCTTTTTTAAGGTGGCAAAAGCAGTGGCTAAATTGACAACAGAAGTTGTTTTGCCGACACCACCTTTTTGGTTAACAACAGCGATAATCTTAGCGGGTTTTTGCATTTTTTGGGGAGAATAGTTAATTGTTCTACATGGAACAAATTAAACTTTCATTGACTAGAATTGTCAAACTAATTTATGAGGATGAGTAATAATAAACTGAGGGTAGTTTTTAGAAAGAGGTCTTGAAGCTTGCAAACACTGATTTGGGTAGTGTTTGCAAGCAGTAATTATTTAAGAATTGTAATACATTTCAAATTCGATTGGGTGTGGAACTTGTTCGTATCTTTCGATTTCTTTTGATTTTAGTTCAATGTAAGCATCAATTTGCTCATCAGAGAAAACTCCACCTTTTTTTAAGAATTCACGATCTTTATCAAGAGCTGTTAAAGCTTCCCCAAGATTCTTAGCTACTGCTGGAATTTTATTTAATTCTTGAGCAGATAGACTATATAAATCGCGGTTATCAGCTTTACCAGGATGTATTTTGTTGATAATTCCATCTAGTCCAGCCATTAACATTGCAGAAAAGCCGAGATAAGCATTTGATGCAGGATCTGGGAATCTTGCTTCTATTCTGCGAGCTTTTTCGTTAGTAACGTGTGGAATACGAATTGATGCTGAACGGTTTTTAGCAGAATAGGCCAATAAAACAGGAGCTTCAAATCCTGGAACTAGTCTTTTGTAGCTATTAGTCGAAGGGTTGGTGAAGGCATTGATTGCTTTAGCATGTTTGATAATTCCGCCAATGTAGTAAAGAGCAAGTTCTGACAATCCAGCTTCGTCGGTACCTAAAAATAGTGGTTTGCCATCTTTCCATAATGATTGGTGAACATGCATTCCTGAGCCGTTATCACCGAAAATTGGTTTAGGCATAAAGGTTGCAGTTTTGCCATAAGAATGGCAAATGTTGCGGACTACGTATTTGAATTTTTGAACATTGTCTGCGGTATCAGTCAAGCTGCTATATTTGAAACCTAGTTCAAATTGTGAATTTGCAACTTCGTGATGATGTAGAATTGGGGTAATTCCGACTTCACGTAGAGTTTCGATCATTTCTCCTCTAATATCATCTCCAGAATCAAGGGGGGCTAAATCAAAGTAAGCACCTTTAGTCGCTGATCTGTTTCCTAAATTGCCATTTTCATATTGAGTTCCGCTGTTGTAAGGACCTTCTTCGGAATCAACTGAATATGAACATCTATTGGCTTTGGTTTCAAATTGAACATTATCAAAAACAAAGAATTCTGGTTCAGGACCAAAAAAGGCAGCATCACCAATTCCAGTTGATTGCAAATATTGCTCGGCTAATTTTGCAGTATGTCGCGGATCACGATCATATCCCTCGCCAGTTTTTGGCTCTATTACATCGCAAATTAAAACTAGAGTAGGGTAGCTAGAAAATGGGTCAATAAAGGCAGATTCGATTTCGG
>JBLHNE010000072.1:0-7352 GCA_047619265.1 Rickettsiales bacterium
ATTAACAGCTGGAAGATTATTAATTCCAAACTCAATATATGTTAGTGCTCCCGTTGGAGCTGTGTTTATGTTATTATTTTTTTCTGGAGAATTGTCATTCCAATGAGATCCTGTTGCTGGGTTGCGAACAAGATTACTCCCGTCAAATAGAGTGTTGGAGAAAAAACTAGAGGGAAGGGTAGTTTCATACCAAGCAACAAGGTTTGGAATTCTGGCAACAGGAGAAATTGTTGTTAATGATATTGCAGAAGAAATTTTTGACTTATCAAGTATCGCTATGCCCTTAGTAACTCCACCAATTAAAATTCCAATCATCAAAATTACTATTGAAAGCTCAATTAGCGAAAAACCAAATTTATATTCACTTTGTTTTTTCATAGGTTTTTTATTGATTAAAAGCGGGACTTTGAATGATTTTATAAAGTTATTTGATTAAATATTATGATGTAATTAAGTCAAGACAAAATGGCTCCACAATAGCTATTTCAAGATCTTGGGCGATTATGAATTGTTCTGCGAAATCAAACTTAGGTTATTTCATAATTCAATTTAGTGTTCACAAAAAAATATCTTATTTTAGAATTGATTTATAAAAATATATTAGGTACATTAACTGACTTTAAATTTTTAAGCGGATGTGGCGAAATTGGCAGACGCACTAGACTTAGGATCTAACGCCTCACGGCATGGGGGTTCAAGTCCCTCCATCCGCACCATAAAAATTCTTTAAATTAACTTGTTTATATTTAGTTAATCAAATCTATTCATTTTGCTTAAAAAGACTCTTTAGCTCTTAAATAAGCAATTACTTAACAAACTCAATTCACAAAAAATAAAATGTCTGACATTCAAATCAAAAATATATTGGATAAAAAGCTTAAAAAATCCTACCAAGTACAAGTTCCATATTCTGAAATTGAAGCCAGAATTGACAAGGTCATAAATGGTGCTCAAAAAACTTACAAATTAGATGGATTTAGAAAAGGACAAGTTCCAACCAAGATCATTAAACAAAAATATGAAAATTCGATAATGGCGGAGGAATCGGAAAAAATCATTAACGAAACTTCTAAAAAAATTATCACTGAGAATAATTTGAAATTAGCTTTAGCTCCAAAAGTTGATATTAAAACTTTTGAACCACAAAAAGATTTTGAATATGAAGTTACAATGGAACTTTTTCCTGAAATTCCAGAAATTGATCTTAAGAAAATAAAAATTACTAAAAAAGAAGTTGCTGTTGGTAAGGCAGAAATCGCTGAATTTATTGCTAAAATTAGCAAACATCATCGAAAATGGGAAGAGTTGCCGGCTGGAAACAAAGCTCAAAATGGCAATGCGGTTAATATTGACTATATTGGCAGAATTGACAAAGAAGCCTTTGAAGGTGGAACAGCTAAAGGACATCAATTAGAACTTGGAACTAAAAGCTTTATCGATAATTTTGAAGACCAGCTCGTTGGTAAGAAAGCTGGAGATGAGGTTAAGGTTAAAGTTAAATTTCCAAAAGAATATCACAGTGCAGACTACGCAGGCAAAGCTGCTGAATTTGAAGTTAAAGTTAATTCAGTCTTAAAAGGAACCGACCCTGAATTAAACGATGAATTCGTTAAAAATAATTTTGGTCTGGAAAATTTAGCAAAATTAGAAGAAATAGCTGAAGAAAAAGTTGCTGGAGACTACAAACTAGCTTCTAGGAATTTCTTCAAGAAAGATTTATTCGATTTGTTCAACAAAAAATATGATTTTGATTTGCCAGAAGGTTTAGTTGAAGAGCAATTTCAAAGTATTTGGAAAGAAACCGAAGAAGAGTTAAAGGAAAATCCTGGTAAATTTAAAAATGAAAAAGAACAAGAAAAAGCCAAAGAAGAAAAAAGAAAATTGGCAACAAGAATGATCCGTAGTGGAATTATTTTATCAGAACTTAGTTCAAAAAATAAAATCGTAGTTTCAAACGAAGATTTAATGGCTGAAGTTAATAAAAAAGCTAGACAATTCCCTGGTCAAGAACAAATGATTGCGCAGTATTACCAAAAAAATCCAGAAGCAATTCAAAGCTTAAAAGGTCAAGCTCTAGAAGAAAAAACTATTGATTTTATTTTGGAAAATTCACCAATCGAAATTAAGAAAATTTCTGTAAAAGAATTCGATAAAATAGAAGCATAGAAATGAAAGTTCTGGGAATTGAAACCAGCTGCGATGAAACTGCTGTGGCGATTGTTGATGATAATAAAAAAATCATCAGCAATCTGATTATATCTCAAATCGATTTACACAAAGAGTTTGGGGGTGTTGTTCCAGAAATTGCAGCAAGAAGTCATGCTGACGTTCTGGATCAAATGATCCAAAAATCTCTTGCTGATTCCAAACTATCTTTTCAAGATTTAGACGCAATCGCAGTTACTGCCGGACCTGGTTTAATTGGCGGAGTTATCGTTGGGTTAACTATGGCCAAAACGCTAGCCTCCTTTCATAAAAAACCCTTTATTGCAGTCAATCACTTAGAAGCTCACGCCCTCACTATTCGCTTAGATAATAAAGATTCAAATCCTGTTTCATTCCCATATTTATTACTTTTGGTCTCTGGTGGACATTGCCAAATTCTACTAACTCTTGGTGTTGGAAAATATCACAAGATTGGAGAAACAATTGACGATGCACTTGGTGAAGCCTTCGATAAGGTAGCTCAAATGCTAGGTTTAGAATATCCTGGTGGTCCAAAAATTGAAAAATTGGCAAAAAATGGTTCGCCTGACCGATACAAACTTCCCAAACCTTTATTCGGAACTAGGGAGCATAATTGTAATTTTTCTTTTTCTGGCTTGAAAACTGCAGTTAGAAGATTGGTTGAGAATTTAACAGGAGAAGAATATGACCATTTCTCTTCAGCAAAAAAATTAAATAGTGAGCAAATAGCTGATATTTGCGCCTCATTCCAGAAAACTGTTGCTGAAATCTTAGTTAATCGCCTCAAAAATTCTCTAGAAGTTATTGCTGATAAAAAAATATCTATTGAAGATCTTGTTATTGCTGGCGGAGTTGCGGCAAATCAATATTTGTATCAAAAGATCACTGAATTTGGAGAAGGTTGTGGTTTGAGGGTTTTGGCTCCTTCAATTAAGATTTGTACTGATAATGCTGCTATGGTTGCCTGGGTTGGGATTGAAAAGCTGAAATTGGGGCTGATAAACGAGCTAGATTTTGCACCAAGAGCAAAGTGGAGTTTGGTCGAAAGTCAAAAATTGTAAATTTAGATTTCCCCCTACTTCAGTTCGCCAAATGTTTTCCCACTCTTGACTAGAGATCTTATTATTTTTTTAGTCTATTTTTAAAACATTATAATTTGTTTATTAAAAATTAGGCAAAATATAAGAATCATTATTTGAGTTATTATTTATTTTTTAAGTTGGTTTGATAGAGAAAGCTAGGAACTACATTTTTATTTTTACCTCACTTTTAATGGTGAGTTTTAATGGTTGGGCGCAAAGTCAGATTACCGCCATCAAATCTGCCAAAGTTGGTAATGTTGTGAAGTTAAAATTTGAATTAGAATCCCTTCCTAAATATAGAGTTTTTACAATTTCCGAGCCAGATCGCTTGGTTCTTGATTTTGATGATTCCATTTTAAAAGCTAACCTCAAGAATTTTTCCAGCTCATTATTCTCCCCTCCTAGAAATAGTTTAAATAAGGCGAAGAAATTGCGCATAGTTTTTGATTTAAAAACCGCAGTAGAACTTAATAAATCAACAATTATCAAGGCTAATAATAAATATTATTTAATCGTTGATTTACTTCCCAAAAATTTATCCTCATCTAAAGAATTAGCTACTGACAATGTTTATGCTTTAAAAAAACCAGTAGATTTAATTGGAAAACTAATCGATGAAAAAACAGGAACTATTACCTATAAAATTAAAACAAAAAAAATATTACCAATTATTATTATTGATGCTGGACATGGAGGAAAAGATCCTGGAACTATTGGTAAGTTTGCTAGAAGCAAAGAAAAATATGTGACTTTGGGATATGCTAGAGAATTAAAAAGACAGCTTGATAAAGTTGGTAAATTTAGGGTTTACCTAACCAGAAACACTGATCACTTCATTTCTTTAAATGGGCGAGTTAGAAAAGCTAGAAAGGTTAAGGCTGATTTATTCATCTCTCTTCACGCCGATTCAAGCCCTAATCGAAAAACTTCAGGTCTTTCAATATATACCTTGTCAGACACCTCTTCAGATAAACAGGCGGAACTCTTGGCAAGAAAGGAAAATAAATCTGATATTATTGGGGGGGCTGATTTTTCAGCAGAAAGTCGAGATATTTTAAATACTTTAATCAACCTTTCTCAAAGAAGCACAATGAATGAATCAGCAAAGTTTGCTGAAATAGTGGTTGAGTCAGTTAGAAGAAGTAATGTTAAAACCTTGCAAAGAAGCCATAGATTTGCTGGTTTTAGAGTTTTAACCGCGCCAGATATCCCATCAGTTCTAATTGAACTTGGCTATTTATCAAATAAATCAGAAGAGAAAAAATTAAACAGTTTAAAGCATAAAAGACAAGTGGCTGGAGCCTTAGTTAAAGCAGTTAAAGAATACTTTAAATAGTTGCCAATTACTAACTACTAGTTACTAGTCAATAATCTCGTGATGCTCACAAAATAAATAAATTAGAATAGATATCTAGTAATTAGTAACTAGTAACTATTTATTATATTCCTGTAGATCCAAAACCACCTTCTCCACGCATTGTTTTATCTAAATCTTCCACTTCAATGATTTTTGCTTGTTCGTATTTTGCAATCACCATTTGAGCTATTCTCATTCCTCTTTCTATTTTAAAATCAACTTCCGAATGATTTATTAAAATAATGCAAACTTCACCACGATAATCACTATCTACTGTTCCAGGGGAGTTCAATACAGTGATTCCATTTTTAAGGGCAAGGCCAGATCTGGGGCGAATTTGAGCTTCAAAGCCAACTTCCAAAGCAATGGCAATTCCGGTTTTAACTAATTTTATTTCACCTTTTTTGATGATAATTGGCTCATCAATTGCAGCTTGCAAATCCATTCCTGCACTTCCTGAGGTTTCATATTTTGGTAGATCTAGGTCAATATTGTTGGATAATCTCTTTATCTTTAAAATCGTCATGTTTTTTATCTATTTTTTGATTAACAATTGCTTTTGATAGTTTTTTAATAAAATTAACTTGATTTTCCATAGTGGAAATTTTTCCTTGAGTGGATTTGCTAAGATATTTTGTTAAATAGGGGTAGGCCATGAGGCCAATAATTAACACAATCATCACTAATATGGTTTTAAACAGGCACCCATTCATGAAGCATTACAAGTAAATTGATTGATAATTAAGAGCGCCCAAAATACTATCGCACCTCTTATTTTGCAATTCAAAAATTAACAATAACTAAAATTATAAATGTCGGAAATCATAAAAATTCACGCAAGAGAAATTCTTGACTCAAGAGGAAACCCAACAATTGAAGCAGAAGTTTATTTGAAAGATGGTTCATCTGGAATTGCCTCTGTTCCAAGTGGAGCTTCAACTGGAAGCTTGGAAGCTTGTGAGCTTCGTGATGGAGATTCTAAAAGATATTTAGGAAAAGGAGTTTTAAAAGCTGTTGATAATATTAACACTAAAATTTCTAGCGCATTAATTGGAACTGACGCCGAAAATCAAGCTGAGGTGGATGCTAACATGATTAAACTTGATGGCACAGAAAATAAAAGCAATTTGGGAGCTAATGCAATTTTAGCGGTTTCTCTAGCTGCAGCCTCTGCCTCTGCAAATTCTCTTACTGTTCCTTTATATTACTACATTGGCGGTGACGATTCATTAACTATGCCAACTCCAATGATGAATATTATTAACGGCGGGGCTCACGCTGATAATAAAATTGATATTCAAGAATTTATGATCATGCCAGTTGGGGCATCTTCAATTGTGGAGGGAATTAGAATGGGCGCTGAAATATTTCAGCATTTAAAATCTTTATTAAAAAAAGACGGTTTTTCTACCAATGTTGGTGATGAAGGTGGATTTGCACCAAATTTTAATTCTGCCGATCAAGCCTTAGATTATGTTTCAAAAGCAGTTAGTGTGGCTGGATATAATTTAGGAAAAGATGTTGTTCTAGCGCTTGATGTCGCTTCAACCGAATTCTATCGCGATGGAAAATATCATTTGGCTGGTGAAAATAAAATCTTAAGTAGCGACGAACTAATTAAATATTATGAAAATTTAATTTCTAATTATCCAATCTCTTCAATTGAAGATGCTTGCTCTGAAGATGATTTTGAAGGTTGGAAAAATATCACCAAAGCTATTGGAAATAAAGTTCAACTAGTTGGTGACGATTTATTTGTAACTAACCCAAAAATTTTACAAAAGGGAATTGATGATAAAATGGCCAATGCAATTTTAATCAAGCCTAATCAAATTGGAACTTTGACCGAAACTCTGCAAGCAATTGAACTTGCTAAAAATAATGGCTATAACACCATCATTTCTCACAGATCAGGAGAAACCGAAGATGCTATCATTGCCCATATTGCAGTTGGAACCAATGCTGGGCAAATTAAAACTGGTTCACTTTGCAGATCTGACCGCGTGGCAAAATATAACGAATTAATTCGCATTAATGAATATTTAGACCAAAGCGCAGTTTATTTTGGCGGCTCGTTCTTAAAGAAATAATATGGAAAGAATTAGTTTTTTAAATGGTGAATTTTTACCTCATAACCAGTGTTTCGTGCATATTGAGGATCGCGGTTTTCAATTTGCCGATGGGGTTTATGAGGTAATTTTATTTAAAAATAAAAAGTTAATCGACATTGATTGGCACTTAGAAAGGCTTTATCGTTCGCTTAAGGAGCTTTTAATAAAATTTGAATTAGACAAAAATTCACTAGAAAAAATTATTTTAGAACTATTTAGTAAAAACAATCTATTTGAAGGATCTATTTATTTACAAATTACAAGAGGAAAAGCTCTTCGCCAGCAGGGTTTGCCAGAATCTAAACCAACTATTGTGGCAACGGTTTTATCTTTAAAGAACATTGATTCAAAGGCTGGTTTAAAGGTAATAACCCATCAAGATATTCGTTGGTCAAGATGTGATATTAAGTCGATCGGACTTATTGCCAGCTCAATGATTAGGCAAAAAGCTTATGATGAAGGATTTGATGATGCGATTCTAATTCGAGATGGATTCATTACCGAGGCTACTTTTGCCAATGTATTTATTGTTGATAAAAATGGTATTTTAATTACTAGACCAGCTGATAATTTTGTTTTAACTGGAATTACTAAGAAAAGAATAGTTAAGTTGGC
>JBLHNE010000073.1:0-7339 GCA_047619265.1 Rickettsiales bacterium
ACAAATCTGCTTTACTATCAAAGCTGGGTGAAATGCTTAAAACCTACAATCAAGAAATATTAGCAGAGCCATTTATTGCCGGCAGAGAATTTAGCATTGGAGTAATTGCTAGAACAAATGACATTGAGGTGTTGTCAATTTTGGAAGTAGATTTTTCTAAAATGCCAGCTTCAGTTGGAAATGTATTTGGGCTAATTGCCAAATCTGATTATGATGATTTAGAAAATTATCTTTGCCCCGCGCCAATAAATAAAGATCTTGAACTTGCTTTGAGAAGCGAGACTATTAATGCTTGCAAAGCACTAAATATTAGGGATTTTGCAAGGCTAGATTTTAGAGTTGACGACTCAAACAAACCTTGGTTCTTGGAAATTAATCCACTACCAGGAATGGATTATGATGAGACAACAAAAGATTTCTCATTTTACCCACTAATCGCCATGAAATCAGGGTATGATTACAATAGTTTAATTAATGAACTAATTAAATCTTGCATCGCCCATCATGCGTTAAAAAACAGATGAATCGCTTAGAAAGGATCGGCCAAGTTTTTGTCAAAGAATATGACGGAATCAAGTTTTTGAATTTTTCAAAATGGGATGAGAAATTATTAGAATTGTTTAATCTATTAGAACAATCCTGCTTTAATTCGGAACTTATTTACACTAAAAATGAGTTAATGGAGAGAATGAAGTTTCCTGAGTTTGAAGTGTTAATTTTAAAAGATAATCAAGAACAACCAATAGCTGGAGTTTTAATTTATCTAGACCAAAAAGATGGATATCTCTACATCGACACTTTAGCAGTTGCAAAGCGTGGCTTAGGATTTGGTCAATACATTCTTTTGGAATTAATTAAGTACGCTAAAAAAGAGGGTTTGCGGGGTATTTGTTTGGATACAGAAGAACTTAATCATTTTGGACAAAATCTGGTAAAATATTATCAAAAATTTGGTTTTAATAAAGATGGTTCCAATTTAAAAACAGGCAATATTCACCTTACTTTGAAGTTTAATACCGACTGAACAATATTGACTTGCCTGTGTTTTAAATATCTTTGTGGCAATTCTGATTTATCTTTTTAAAGATAAATCTACCTATTTCTAGTTCAAATAATTTAACAAGATTAATAGTTGTATTTATCTATACAAAAAACTTGTCTAATATAAGTATTGTATATAAATTACAACCGTTTTTATGGACAAATTTAATTCAAAATCAATTAACTCAATATTACTATGAAAAAGACAATTATTATTACGTTAGCAGCTTTATCTTTAATCACTTTTAGCTTAGTGATTTATGGGACCTCGGACAATAGCGCTATGCCACATTTGAACGATAATGAAAAAGGGGTAATTGACGGAAATAATCTTGATAATAAATCCGAGGAAGATTCTCAAAATGATCCCAAGTTTGATAATAACGGCATGGAAAATAGTAAATTAGAGGGGGTTGAATCTGATAATGGTGAGAACGATCAAAACAACAATGAAAGTGAAATTAATGACGATTCAAATGTTGATGAGGAACAAACTGAGGAATAGAATAAATTAAATAAAATTCAAAACCTCTAATTGTAACTAATATAGAAAGAATTGATTTTGATAAAATTGTTCAACTCAACCTCGCTAGATTAGATTTTTAAATAAATATTAACTTTTAATAAATCTTATGAAAATAATTAGCTCTTTTTTACTTTTGATTTCTACTCTTATTGCCATCAGCTCAGTAGCTGTGGCAAATGATAGTTCGGATAATAACTATGATGGAAAAACTCATTATGAAAATGATGCTGATGATAATTATAGTGATGCTTCTGAAGATTCAGAATATGTTGAATCGGATGATTCTGAAGAAGAATATGACAAAGAAGAATAATTCTCTTTTTATGTTTTATTGTAATTCTAATTCTTTAAAAATATGAATTGTTGGAGGTAATTTTAGGATAACCTCCAAGGGCGGCAAAAGAAATGTTCTAGCCAATACAATCCACGTTTAATCCTAATTCAGAACATCAATATTATCTATCTGCTCTTCAAATATATTAATATTTTCTTCAACTTTTTCAGCATCTTTAAAAGTGGCGATATGAGCAATTGCATCTCCATTATTTAATAATGGAAGAGTCACTAAACCAATAATTATTCCCTCATAATTAGAGGTAACTTTAAATTTATGCTGCCCAAATGGATCAGATATTATTCCTATTAATTGATTCTTTTTAACATAATCACCAAGCTTCTTTTTTAAAATTATAGTTCCGCTATGAGGCGCTCTCACCCAATAGCTTGATCTGGCGATAAATGTTTCTTTTTTCTTTATAGGGCGATAATCATTGTTGCTAAGCATGCCAATTTTGCACATTAAAGACAAAATTCCTTGCAAAGCTGAAGTGGCGATTTTTTCATTAAACCTTAAAGCTTCGCCGCCTTCGAATAGCACTACTGGAATATTCAATTCCCTAGCAGATTGTCTTAAAGAACCATCTCTTATGTCAGAATTTATCAAAACTGGAACATTAAACATTTGAGCCAATTCTTTGGTTCTCGGATCATCTAAACACGCCCTGATTTGAGGCAGATTATTTCTATGAATTGCTCCAGTGTGCAAATCTATTCCATAATCACTCTTCTTAACAATTTCATTGGTAAATTTGTAAGCAATTTGCGATGCCAGAGAGCCTTTTTCAGTTCCAGGAAAACAGCGATTCAAATCTCTTCTATCTGGTAGATATCTTGATTTATCGTTAAATCCAAAAACATTAACTATTGGTATGGCAATTAATGTGCCTTTAAGATTTTTTATAGATTTGTGACTTAATAATCTTTTAACAATTTCAACACTATTAATTTCATCGCCATGAATACAGGCAGAAATAAATAATGTTGGGCCGTCCTCTTTTCCTCTAATCACTTCTATGGGAATATTTACTTCGGTAAAATCATAAAGCGTAGCAACATTTATGGATATTCTCTTTCTTTCCCCTAATTTTATCTCATTACCATCAATTATTAAATTTGACATATTATCCCTTATTTACCCTGCTATTTTTCATACATTTGGCATTTTTCTCGATAAATTCAATTATCATGGCAGCAACATTTTTATTTGTTGTGGCTTCTATTC
Source organism: Rickettsiales bacterium (assembly GCA_047619265.1). Classification (GTDB taxonomy): domain Bacteria; phylum Pseudomonadota; class Alphaproteobacteria; order Rickettsiales; family UBA1997; genus JAJTCH01. The sequence goes on from JBLHNE010000073.1 coordinate 3,129, forward strand.
CTTCTAATCCGGGTGATGAATTAACTTCAAGAACCAATGGCCCTCTAGCCGATCTTACCATATCAACTCCAGCAACTCTTAAGCCCATAATTTTAGCTGCCTCAATTGCAGTTTTACGCTCATCAGATGTTAATTTAATTATGGTTGCAGTTCCTCCTCTATGTAGATTTGAGCGAAATTCCCCCTCTCCTCCTTGCCTTTTCATAGCAGCGACAACTTTATCTCCAACCACAAAACATCTAATATCGGCACCTCCAGATTCTTTAATAAATTCTTGAACTAAAAAGAAGGCATCGAGACCTCCAAATGCATCTATCACGGCTTCCGCCGCTTTTTTGGTTTCTGCCAAAATTACCCCTTTTCCTTGAGTTCCTTGTAATAGTTTTAATACTAAAGGCGCGCCGCCAGCATTTTTTATCAATTCATCAGTATTGGTAGAGCTGTGGGAAAATCCGGTTATTGGCATTCCTATTTTTTTCTTAGCTAAAAGTTGATGCGCTCTTAATTTGTCTCTTGATCTTGTGATCGCTAAAGATTCATTAAGTGCATAAGAGCCATTCATTTCGAATTGGCGTAATATTGCTGTTCCATAAAAAGTGACGGAAGCACCGATTCTTGGAATAATAGCATCAAATTCTAAAGACTCTTTTTTATAATATACTTTTGGATCATGAGAATTTATATCCATATAGCATTTAAGATGATCAATTATTCTCACATCGTGACCTCTTTTTTTTGCAGCCCTAAAAAGGCTATCTGTAGAGTAAAGTTTAGGATTTCTGGAAAGGATGGCAATTTTCATTATTTTTTATATTTTAATTCAATTTCTTTATCAGATAATTCACCGTGAAGGAATTTTTCTTCAGGATCAATTATTATATTTCCCTTCATGGCATCACGGCCCAAAAGCATACGGGATTTCATATAATCTCTTTTGGTTAAATTAAGATCAATTTCAAATATTTGACCTCCAATTCTCATAATGGTTGTAATGATTGGACGATTTTCTTCACAACCACTTGAACTTTTAACATTTCTTTTTTCTTTTAATTCGGCTTGGCAATGAATAGTGATTTCTTTGTGTTTTTGAACTGGATGAACATCGAAAGTAACATATTTTTTACTGCCTTTCTTTAAATATTTAACATTCTCAGCGTGCAGGGATGATGTTTTGGCGCCAGTATCAACTTTAACTTTGATTGCTGGTAAACCAATTTCTGGCAAAGAAATTACTTCTTGCCATCCTATAATTATCTTTTTTTTATCATTCATGATTATAATTATTATCTTGAACAATTAATTTATCTTATACCAAATCACCTATCTTCGATAGATTTTTCAAATAATAAAATTAATCCGCTCATAAAGTTTGAGGTGATTTTTTGCAAACCAAAACCAATACCCACCGCACCACCAAAAAAGCGAGGCTAGCTAATTTTATATTTAAAATATTTAAAACAATAATAAAGACTACAAAACATATAAATATCTGATAAATCTTGATAATTAAGGGTTTGTTAGATGGTTTTATTCTTCTTAATCTTCTGAAATATTTAGCTCCTTTATCTAAAAGATAATTGGCAAAAGCTATCAATAAAATCAGGAAAGTATGCTCTTTATTAACTTATATAAAGACATGTGTATTGATCCTAAAGTGAAGGACATTTTCTCAAAATTGATAATTTCAACAGTAGATTGTAGATATCCAAAATATCCTAATGTTGATAGTTGTAATTATTACCAAGATAAGAGCTTTTACTAAACAGATCTTAGGCTTGAGTAAATATGGAAATATTTTCATGTATTTGTATTACGGATAATTGCTGTCGGGAAACTGATAAACAATAATAGAGATTGATAATCAAATTGATGTATCGCTGTTTTTTGTATATCCTGCAATTTATCTTTCAATATTTATGCGATATCGGATTTTTGTGATTAATTAAGAAGCGTAATTTCTGATGACTCTTGTCACGACTCCCAATATTCTATCGTCAGATTTGTCTTCGACGTGAAAATCGGCGCAATTCTTATTATCAGAAATTAGTTTGGCCTTGCTGCCTTCTATGATTAATTTCTTTATAACGGCTTTGCCATTGTCATTACTGGCAACAACAATGTTATTATGTTCAGATTCCTTACTGTGATTAACTAGCAAAATATCATTTTCCAATATTCCCACTTCTTTCATATGGTGACCAGATACTTTAACCATAAAATGATCTTCGATATCAGCTACTAATAGATTTTTATCAGGTTTTTGCACCTCATATGAACCCTCATCTCCAATAGAAACAACTCCACCGTCAATGTCCATATTATATAATGGCAAATTATGATTTTTATATTTCATTAAGAGGCTTATGTCTTCTTTGGTAATTTCGACAGGAATGCGAACAGATTTTGTTTTTTGAGTATTGATACTTTTTTTTCTGCCAGATCCAGACCTAAATCCGCCGTGTTTTGCCTTTAAACCTGATTTCATAATCTATTGTTGTATTAAATTGACACGTCACCACGAATTATGACATAAAATTCTTGATTATATGTGGTAAGAAATCAAGATTGCAATCCATTTTAATTAAATGGGGCTTTAGACCCCAGAAATAGCAAACAAAATTGTATGATCACTAGCAATAATAATGAAGTTTTATTTAAAAAATCTTTCAATATTTCTCACAAATTAGAAAACTTAATAAGTAATTTTGATTTTTGCACAGATCCGAAAGATGGAATAAAAGATGTGAGAATCAACGGCATTAAAGTTGTTTCCACTTGTGAAAATTATGATTTTTATTTTACAGTCAGCGACGATTCAAAAACTTTACTCGATACAATTAGGGAAAAAAATATTTCGATAGATTATCCCGTGGTTAAAGAAATAGATTTGTCTGTGATTTTTTATGAAGGATTTCTTGATAAAAGAAAACAGAGAATATCGGTCAAAGTGAAATATTTTGATCATAGTGAAGTTGCAACCACAAACCCGATTATTAATAAATATTTAGAAAATTGGGGCTTAGTGCAAGAACAAAATACTTATTAATAATCAAATATACCTAGTTGTGATACCAAAACCAAAAAGCCCTATTTCCAAAAATTCTTTCTTATTCGCCTGCACAATATGTGAGAATGACAATCCATCAATAACCCATAGGGTTGCCACTCATTTTGCTGATGAAATGAATGATCTATTCGCACTTAACGCTTTTGCGACCGATTCTCTGAATTATTGCTTGAACAAGAATGGTGAAGCGGAAGATTTATATTTTGAAAATCAATTACCTGGATATTTTGACAATGATAATAATTTTATTGGCGTGCCTTTTGAAAGTTTCACAAAATATAGACTGAATCTAGATTGGATAATAAAGAATATTAGCGATGATTTTGGGCTTTGCTTCACTCAGCATTGTGAAGAAATTGTTCCAAATTTATTATGGCAGATCGGGTTTGTTAAATTTGATTTGGAAATCCCCATATTTTTTGCTAGAAAAATAAAAACACAAGATTGTTTTGATAAGATAAATAAAGCCTTAGAAGGAAGAAAATCTTCTGTAGAAGGAATTATTTTGACCAGCTCTAACGATATTCCCAGTTATTTTCATTCCAAAATTGCTGATCATAAAGTTATACCTATAAAAAATTGCCTATCTGCGGATAAGAAAAATTTTCATATCGATAAAAATATTTTAAAATCAGCATTTTCGAAATCTGGCAAAGATGGGTTTTCCAATGGATATCGAAGTGCTTTCTTTGATGGTGATTATTTTCGCTTCACCAAACAAGAAGCGGATGTGTTGGAATTTTTATATAAATCAGGAAAGCCCATACATAAAGACGAGATTATGGCAGAAGTGACTGAAAACAGTACCGAAATCAAGACTCTATTTAGAAACCCTGATGCAAAGAATATCCGCAAAAATATTCTTCAAAATGACAAAAAAGGATATTATTGGCTGAATTTATGAGTTTATCTTTTAAAAGCGGCCTTTCAAAAACACTCCAAACTTTTCTTTTACCTTAATATCGTAAATTCTTACGCTCTAAAAATCATATCTTCCTAGCTATTTTGGCAATTTTTCTTCAAAAAATGTCAAAAAGATCAAATTTTTACCAATTCTCATACTACCGCCATACCGATTTATACACCGCTCCTTTTCTATGCTTTGCGAACATAATTATTCGAGATCTAAAAAAATCAATACAAC
>JBLHNE010000074.1:0-7247 GCA_047619265.1 Rickettsiales bacterium
GTTTTTTCCGATAATTCAGTTTGAGGAATTTCTAATAAAATTCTCCCAGCTTTTATTTGTTTTCCAAGAATCATTTTTTTATTGACAAAAAATATTTACGGCTTAAATTGTGATTGATAACGATCAGTTATGATTTTAATAAATCAGTTTTAACCATTAATTAAGGAATTACTTAAATTTGTATCTTGCTAGCTTGGTAAAGCTTGGGAAAGAAGTCTTTGAAAATAAGGAATTTGACTAAAAAATCTACCATATTGTTTGTGGAGATTCTTGTGCCTACCGTCAAATTGAATTTTCTGGTTTGCCGCGTCGCCTTCGGCTCCTCGCAATGACGGCGTTGGGAGTTTATCGTTAAATTTTCAAACATCGTCATTGCGAGCGAAGCGCGGCAACCCAGTTTTTTCTTAAATTTAAAATACGAAAAATTTTACTAACCCAAAAACCCTATTCTCTATGACAAACCAAAATCTCAATTCAAACTCCGCCAGAATCAACAACCTAAAATCCCTAGCAGGATCAATCGCTCACGAAACCCGAAATCCATTAGCCGCCATCAAATCAGCTTGCGAGCTGGTGAAAGAAAATCTCGATTCTGCAATGGAATTGTTAGATTTGATATCAATTTCCTCATCTCGTGGTTTGCTAATTTCTGAAATAATTTTACAAAATATCGCAAATGAGGAAATTGATAAAAGCAAATTTATGCATATTTCAATGGGCACAATTATTGAAGGCGCGATGAGGGAATATGCTTTTGAAAGTGCGGAGCAAAAGAAGTTGGTTAATGTTGATTTGAGTGATGATTTTGATTATTTTGGGGATGAAACTTTGATGGTTTTTGTGGTTTTTAATCTTCTTAAAAACTCACTTTATTACAAAGAGAAAGTTAATATTTGGTTGGATGGAGATAATAGATGTCTTTATTTTAAGGATGATGGGGTTGGAATTGCTGCGGATAAAATAGATTCTATTTTTGATGATTTTATGACCAGTGGCAAGAAAGGCGGCACTGGTCTTGGTTTGCCATTTTGCAAGCGAGTCATGAATTCTTTTGGTGGTGATATTTATGTGAAGTCTGAGGTGGGGAAAGGAACTGAGTTTTGTTTGAAGTTCTAATAAGAATTATAATTGGATATTTTTATGGATATTCGACAATCAATAATTTGTAAATTTGATTTCCTGATGGTTGTTTTTGCAACCTCATCATTACGATTTGTTGAAAGAGAGCAAGATCTACAACGCTAACTCGAGCTTATAAATGCTTATTTTTCTCAATTCATCTTTTTAGAGAGTGAATACTGCAATCGTTATAGCAACAATAATGGCTAGAACGGCTAAACATTGATGAAAAATTCTATCGTGCGTTGCTTTCTTTTCTTTCTTAATTCTCTGGGTAATGGCTGGAAGATAGCTATCCAGAAGATCTAGATCAGCTGTTAATGTTGGAATAATTTTCTGTATTTCATCTAGATAAACATCTCTCGCATCCCATTTATCAGTAACTTCTAGTAGGAATTTATCAGACTCACTCTTTGAAATAAGTATTTTGGAATAATCTTTTCCCATGAGTTCCGAGGCAACATCTTCATTTTGATGAAATAATTCAATAGTCCCCTGTATTTTCTTCTTTAAAATTATTATGACGATTTCTTTTGAATCATATTCTGCTCTTTTGCAATGACTCAGAAATTTATCCTTAGTTTTTTGAGTGTCATTTTTAAGAAATTCAATTAAATGTTTGCATGAGTACCTCAATTCATTAACCGCACCTTGAGGCAGTTCACCAGTTAAATTCTCACAATTTTTTATGGATATTTCGGCTTTTTGAAAGGCATCATTAAAATCTACCCAGATTTCTTGACGATTTGTCACTAGAATGACCTCTTAAGTTTTTTAGATATGAAAGGTTTTGTCACTTCTTTTCTAAGCTCATCAACGTCCTGCTTGGTTAGAAAATTACCTTTTTGAGCTAAAACGTTGCCGTTAAAAAATCTTGCCTGAATGGCTTTTAACTTTTGTTGTAAAGTTCTGTTTTGATTTATTCTCATCAGAATATAATGAATAATTGATTTTTGTGCCAAAAAATAATAAAAGAGTAATAGTAATGCAATGATTACTACTTGTTCATACTCGTTAAGTCTAATTAGTGATCAATAGATGTGGTTATCAAAAATATTGATTTTGTGAGAAGTAATTGGACAGAACATAATCCATTTCTGGCGGAGAAAGAGGGATTCGAACCCTCGATACAGTCACCCGTATACTTTCTTAGCAGGAAAGCGCCTTCGGCCACTCGGCCATTTCTCCGTTTGATATGCTACTCGTAATACGGCAAATGATAGGAATAAAAAATGATTTTGCAAGCTTGAAAAGTTTGGTCTGAATAATTTATCTTGAAATTTGTTCTGAAATTTATTTTGGGAAGTTTTCTCTGAGGAATTTCTCCTAAATAATTTGGGCAAATATTATTTATGGAAAAAACCTAGGCACAAGAACCTAGGCAAAAGAACCTAGGCAAAAGAACCTAGGCACAAGAACTAGATTCTGTTGTTTTTATTTTATTTCAGTTTCTTGGTAAATTTTCTGATTTAAAATATTGTTTTAAGCATAGAAAATCATTGTTCCTGCGCCAGATTCGGTGAAAATTTCCATTAATAAAATATGGTCAACTGAACCGTTCAAGATATGAGCATATTCTACCTCGCTCTCAAGGGCGCTGATGCATGTTTCTATCTTAGGAATCATTCCGCCGGTGATTACTCCATCTTTGATTAATTTTTTGGCAGTCGTAACGCTTAAATGGCTGATTAATTCTTTGTTGGGCAACAAAACTCCGTCGACATCGCTTAAAATAATTAATTTAGCGGCATTTAGGGCGCTAGCGATTGCGCCGGCTGCGGTGTCGGCATTAATGTTGTAGGTTTCTCCGTTTTCGCCAACTCCAATTGGGGCAATTACAGGAATGACGTCGGAATTTTCAAAACCATTAAGAATTTCAGGGTTAATATGAGATGGTTCGCCAACAAAACCTAGATTAAGGATTTTCTCAATATTGGAATCTGGGTCTTTTTTGGTTCTGGTTAATTTTCTGGCTGTAATCATGTTGCCGTCTTTGCCTGAAAGGCCAACTGCCATTCCTCCGGCGGAATTAATTTCTTTAACAATATTTTTATTAATTGATCCGCAAAGAACCATTTCAACAATATCGACCGTATCGGCATCGGTGACTCGTAGGCCGTCGACAAAGGAAGTGGCGATATTTAACCTTTTAAGCATTTCGCCAATTTGAGGGCCGCCGCCATGCACAATAACTGGGTTAATGCCGACTTGCTTTAAAAGCACTACATCTTCAGCAAATTTTTTGATATTTTTGGGGTTCATTGCGCTGCCGCCGAATTTAATAACGAATGTTTCTCCGGCAAATCTTTTCATGTATGGAAGGGCTTCGCATAAGGTTTCGGCCTTCATTACCCAATCGTGGTCGTTATTTTTTATTTCTTTTTGAATTGATAGATCATTCATCAAAACTGCCTTGAGGTGGTTTTTATCTGTTTTATCTTTATCGGTCATTTTCTAAGTTAATGAAATGGGGTTGAATAAAATTTTTAACTTCCAGTAAGTTGCTAATATGAGGGCAATGCCCGCAATTGGCAAGAATTTTTAGGGTAGAATTAGTAATTTTTTTATCAAAAACTTCCGCCTGTGAAACATTCACAATCATATCGCCAACTCCCTGAATGATTAGAGTTTTTGGGAAATTATCAAAATTTAAATCAAAGCAAGAAAAACGCTTCAGCTCGTCTAGCCAAAAAACTAGATTATTGTAATTTTCTGGTGTTAAAAAAAGATTATCGGCCAATTCTTTGGCTCTTTTGGCATCGCCAATCATCATTAATAAAGAAAATTTTTCTAAAGTTTGAGCAGAGTTTTTAACGAAATTTTCTCGAAATGCGTCAAAACTAGTTTTGGGCATTGCTGCCGCAATTCGAGGGGATTTGACAAATTGAAAAGGCGTGGAGAAAAGTATTAATAATTTTGGATCAAAAATTTTTGCTCCAACAAGGCGAGCGGCAATTTGGCCGCCAAGGCTCCAACCGGCAATAATTTGGGGTTTTATATTAAGATTCTTAAGCGCCAAAAAGCAGTCTTCTATGCTAGAAAATTGGCTGTAATCGAAATGAATAATTTGGTGCGAAGAGGAAAAAGAAGAGAGGACATAATTTAACGAGCTGGGTTTTTGTGCCCAGCCCGCAAATGATAGAATGATTGGGAGGTTAGAATTAAACTTCTCCAAATCCAGCAAATTTCTTGATGAACTTGTTCATATTATCGTTATTAGGATTAACGTAGTTTTTACTTCCGTCTTGCCAAGCAGGATGATTGAAAGGATCGATATCTGCTGTTAAAGTTTCGCCTTCCTTACCCCAAGTAGTGATAATTTCGATGGTTTCTTTGTTCGACAAAAGCAAATTGATTTTGTGTTGAACAGGATGCTTAGAAGTAGATGTTGCTGCAACCTCTGTTTTAGCTCTTTTTGATGATTTAGTCATTTTATAAATGATTTATGTTTAAAACTTAATGCTTTGAAGGATAAGCAATATAAGAAGCTATTTTTATTAGTCAATTTACAAAAATTGTTCGCGAATGATTCTTTCTTCTAAAGAATGGTCGGCATCGAAAAGAATGGTGAATTTATGCTGTTTATCTTCAACAATTTCAACTTCTGTAACATTTCTGACTTCGTTGTAGTCTGCTGTGGCGCTGACTGGTCGATTTTCTTGATCTAGAATGGTAAATTTAATTTTAGAATTAGATGGAAGAAGAGCTCCGTGCCAATGTCTGGGGCGAAATGGGCTAATGGGTGTTAGGGCGATAATATCGCTAGCAAATGGAATTATTGGGCCGCGAACTGAAAGATTATATGCTGTACTTCCCGCTGAAGTTGCAACTAGAATTCCGTCAGCTGCTAGGTTTTCGATTCTGGTTTTGTCGTTAATGGTAATTTTAATTTTGGCCGCTTGATTATTTTGACGAAGGAGCGCCACTTCGTTAATTGCTAAAAGTTGATGTTTTTTATTTTCGATATCGGTGGCAATCATTTTTAAAGGGCTTATAGAACTAGGCTGAGCACTTTGAATTATTTTAAATAGATCGCCTTTTTCCAAATCGGAGTTCATTAAAAAACCGACTGTTCCAAAGTTAATTCCATATACTGGGACTGGATTTTTTTCAATTAAATGCAGCAAATGTAGCATTAAACCATCTCCGCCAAGGGCGATTATTAAATCCATTTGGTGAAGTTCTTGGCTTTCTTTTAGAGGCAAATCAACCAAATTATATTCTTTGACGAGCTGCTTCTTTCTATCAATAGCTTTTTTGTTGTCGCTAGAAATTATGCCAATTTTTTTATATTTCATATGAAATTAATGTGTAAAGAAATGCCAAAAAAGGCCGATTCCTAGTTTTTAGTTTTAGGCTTTAAAATTAAATAACTTAAAAATACAAAAATTAGTAGATCGGCATAGAGAAGGCCGACGAGACGTGGAAAATTCTGAATTAAATCAAAGCCAGCCATCAGAAAACCAACAAATATAGATGCGGCTATCACCGCTTTAACATTGTGAGCTATATTGCCATGACGCTTGAATTGCTGGTTTAGAATAAAAGCACAAGCAATAAATGCCAAAACCACTGATAAAAACGGATAAATTATTCTTTGGTGCAGCTCGACGTAGTATTTTCGTAAGTTTTTATCCGACACTTCTCCTTCAGGATTTAATAATTCGTTGATGTATCTTTCACCAGCTTTCCACTTCAAACTAATTTCAGCTTTATTGCTATCTTGTAAATTTACCACGTAGCTATCAAAATTTAAAATATCTGTTTTTCTAGTTTTGTAATTAAATTTTTGAGCGGTACCTTTGCCAAGATAGAGCAAAACACTATTTCCTTTTTGGCTTAAAACCCCAGATTCAGAAGTGATAGCACTAGAATGTTCAGGATTTCTTCGGTCATAAATTAAAATACCAGAAAGAGAATTGGAGGAATCTCTATTTTTAGCATAGATGGTCAGACTATTAAGGTTTTCAAATATTCCTGGAGAAATTAGTAGATTGGCATAGTTATGATTAAAATCTGTGCGAATAGTGCGAAGTTTTTTGTTGGCATAAGGCATTAGAAAAAATGAGATAAAGAAGCACAGCAAGCAGCATAAAGTAGCAATAAATAAGGCTGGTTTAGCTAAGGTAAATTTATCTAATCCAGCATTTTCCAAAATTACAATTTCATTGTGATTCATCATTTGGTTGTAGCTTACCAGAATGGAAATAAATAGAGAAATTGGAATGATAATCAGCAAAAGCCAAGGCAGGATTAATATAAAAAGATTAAAGAAATCAAGAATTGAAACACCTTTTTCTGTAATAAAAACAATTAGTGAAACCGCCTTAGAAAACCAGATTAGCAAAACGAGAATGGTAGCGATGACCAGAAAAGAAGAAGCTATTTTGCGAATGAGGTAGGAATTATAAGTTTTCAATGAACGGGCTGTAATAAAGTTTTGATAATTTTATGTTCTTAATAACCATTGGCTTAATAATTAGTGGCTTGCTCGAATTTTCTTCGTAAAAAATTAAAATAAAATACTTACAGTAAGTTAGAAAGATCTTGAATATTATCAACTAAGCTATTTTTATAGACCACTTGTCAAAATGATTAATGCCATTTTTCACCTTAAATTAAATATTTAGGCGACAAATACCATAGTTCATATTTTATTGGTTCAATTTATATTGGCCTCAATTTAAGAATAAAAGAAAAATGTACACACTTTATCATCATATTATTTGCCCTTTTTCGCGCAAAATCCGTTTTTTACTTTCTCAAAAAGAGATTGAATTCGATTTAGTGAAGGAAAATTTCTGGGAAAGAAAAAAAGAATTTCTAGCTCTTAACGCCGCTGGAAGAGTCCCTGTATTGTTTGATTTGCACAATCAATATCCAATTTGTGGAAGCTCTGCTATTGCTGAATATATTGAAGAAAAACACGATGATAGTAAAAATTATTTTGGAGAATCTCTGGCTCAAAGAGCGGAAACGCGCAGATTGCAAGCGTGGTTTGACGAGAAATTTTACAACGAAGTTAGTAAGCATTTTTTGCAAGAAAGATTTTTTAATCGTCTAACTGGAGGAGGAGCACCAAATCCAGAAATTCTACGCCTTGCCAAACATAATCTTAATATTCACAT
>JBLHNE010000075.1:0-7119 GCA_047619265.1 Rickettsiales bacterium
TCTAAAATCAATCCTAACCGAATCTTTATGAGCAATAATATTAACCTTGTAGTCATACAAATATGGCTCATCAACAATTTCAATATGCACAAACCAATACATATCAGCTCTTTTTGGTTGGCGCTCCAGAAGTGAATACATAATTTTGCTTTCAATCTCGTCGGCGCGTTCCGAAGAAGTCATATAGACTAGATGAGTTGCGGTTTTTTGAATTAATTTATCGTTACTGACGTTTATCAAAAGAGGTAAAACTTCGTTAAAATCGGTAAATCTGGTGTGACGTCTTTTGAATATTTTCGCTTGATACCAAACCCACATAATGAAAAAAAGTAGCGATGCAACCACTAAAACAATCCAGCCTCCATGAACGAATTTGGCAAGATTAGCAACTAAAAATGCGCCTTCGAGGCAAATGTAGAAAATGAAAAATGGATAGATAATTAACTTAGAAACTTTTCTGTTAATTAGAAGCGCGGTAAAGAGGAAGGTGGTGCAAATCATTGTGGTCACAACCGCAAGACCATAGGCTGCCTCCATGTTGGCAGATTCTTTAAAATACAAAGTAACTGCAATACAGCCAAAACATAGGAACCAATTAACTAATGGCATGAAAATTTGACCCTGATGATCCGTTGGATATCTGGTTCTGATTTTTGGCCAAAGATTCTGTCTAGTCGCTTCGTTAATTAAGCTGAAAGATCCACTAATTAAAGCTTGGCTGGCAATAATTGCTGCCAAGGTTGCAATGGCAATGCTAGGAAGTAGGAACCATTCGGGAATAATTGCATAAAATGGATTTAAATCTCGACTCAATTTTTCACCACTATGTTGCAATAGCCAAGCTCCTTGGCCAAAATAGTTGAGTAATAGTGCGGTTTTGGCAAAAGCCCAACCTCTACGAATACTTTTTTTATCGCAATGACCTAAATCTGAATAAAGAGCTTCAGCTCCTGTAGTGCATAAAAACACGGCACCAAGTAGCCAAAATGCATGTGGATAATAGACTAAGAATTCATAAGCATTAATTGGGTTTACAGCTTCTAAAATATGGTATTCTTGGACAATATTATATAGTCCAAAGCCACCAATCATTGAAAACCAAATTAGCATTATAGGCCCAAAAAGGGCTCCAACAAAATTAGTTCCAAGCCTTTGAATAGAAAATAAGGCCAACAAAATTACAATAACAATTGGCAGAGTTTTGATGTTGGGGTAAATTATCTGTAAACCTTCAACTGCCGATGAAACCGAAATTGCTGGAGTGATTAATCCTTCAGACAAAAGCATCGCCGCGCCAACCATAGCAAAGAGAACTAGCCACCAATTTTTACCCTTCTTAATAATCGAATAAAGAGCCAGCATTCCACCTTGACCCTTTCTTTCTGCCTGCAAAACGACAATGACATATTTTAAAGTTGTCTGCAAAGTGAGCGTCCAAAAAATGCACGACAAACTTCCTAGAATTAAAAAATCATCAATTATTTTATCGGAAATAATGGCGCGCATAACATAAAGCGGCGAAGTTCCAATATCGCCATAAACAATTCCAAGAGCAATAATTGCACCTAAGATGGCAGAAGGTTTTTTGAGGGAAGACAAACGACAAGAGGATTGGCTGGGGACGGTTTTAGAAAGACTCATTTTGATCATTAATTTTTTTAGATTTCTTCTAATTATTAAATAAATTTAGTGGTGATAAATTTAAATATGAACTTAGAAGTGGGCGGAATCTACATTGAAAAATTAATAAAACAACAAATTAAGCCTCGTACACAATAACGCCGCCAACAATTGTTCTAACGGCCTTACCTTTAACTTTGGTATTGCCAAAAGGAGAATTTTTAGATTTGCTGAAGAATTTTTCTGATTCAACTGTCCATTCGTGATTTAAATCGATTAATACTAAATCAGCTCTCGATCCTTTGGCAATTCTGCCACCGTCGAAATGAATAATATCTGCCGCTTTGTAAGTCATCATTGCCAGCAAATCAATCAAGGGCAGAGTACCTGCGTGATAAAGTGCTAATGAAAGCGGAAGCATTGTTTCCACCCCTACAATTCCAAAAGCGGCTTCCTCTAAAGGTTTATTTTTAGATGCTGCATCATGTGGAGCGTGATCGGTGGCAATGGCATCAATCGTTCCATCTTGCATTCCTTTAATTAGCGCTAGGCGATCAACTTCACTTCTAAGTGGCGGATTCATTTTAGCATTAGTTCCTTGGCTTAGAACTGCTTTATCAGTTAAAGTGAAATGATGAGGAGAAACTTCTGCGGTTGCTTTTAGTCCTTTTGCTTTTGCTCTGCGAATAGCATCTAGTGCTTCTCTGGTTGAGCAGTGAAGCAAATGATAATGTCCACCAACAGCTTCTAAAATTGCCAAATCGCGTTCAACCATTACTGATTCAGAAATATTTGGAACACCACTAACACCAAGCTCAAGAGAAACTTCGCCTTCGTTAATGCAGCCTTTATTGGTTAAATTTAAATCTTCAGCATGTTGAGCTACTGGAACATTTAGATTTTTAGCATATTCCATCGCTCTACGCATTACATTAGCATTCATGACCGGAAGGCCATCGTCAGTAAAACCAACTGCTCCAGCATCTTTTAAGCTGCTCATATCGGTTATTTCTTCGCCTTTCATATTGCGAGTAATGGCGGCGTAAGCGCGAACATTACAATAAGCGGCTTCTCTGGCTTTTAATCTTAAATATTCAAAAACCATTACTGAATCTAGAACGGGAGCAGTGTTTGGCTGACAAACAACAGTTGTTATTCCTCCAGCAACCGCAGATTTACTGCCAGATTCCATATCTTCTTTATGAGTTTGTCCGGGGTCTCTGAAATGAACTTGAATATCAATTAATCCTGGACAAAGAACATTTCCACCGCAATCAATAATTTTGGCATCTTCTGGAATATCTAAATTTTCACCAAAATCAGCGATTTTATCGCCAATAGTTAGAAGTTGCCCAATTTTATCAAATTTGGTTTCAGGATCGATGATTCTAGCGTTAATGTAGATAGTTTTTTGGTTCTCATTAATTGGGGAATTGTATGGAAGAGTGAATTTTGACATAAATTTGATTATTTGAAGGTGAAATTAATTGGCAAAATTTAAACCCAATCATTAATCCGATCAAGCCTTAATAACTATTTTATGTAACCTTTCATAAAGTAGTTTGTGCACTATTATTTTATTCAAGCAGTTGCTAGAAAGATGGACGGAAAAAATATTTTATTTATTTGACGGATTGCTCAATGATTGTATGATTGAATGGTTTTCTAAAAACTAAAAATATTTCTAATTTTTTAACAATCTCTAATCAAAAACTTTAAAATATGAAAAATAAATTTACAGCAATAACTGTCTTAGCAATATCGCTATTCAGCGCTTCTGCAGCAATGTCTCAGGAAAAAAAATCTGATAATTTTGATAAACGCAAAGCAGTAATAATATCTCACTTGAATCAACAAAAAGTAATAATTGATCAAGAAATTAACTGCATAAACTCCGCGCAAAACAGAGATTCTGCTAAATCTTGCAAAGATAATAAAATTGCATCAATGAAGAAATTACGATCTGAGGCAGAAGCTCATCGCGATAAAATGAAAAGCGAAAGAAAAGCAAATCGCGAAAAAAGAAAAGAAGAAAAATCTTAAAGAGCGGAAGTTAGAAAAAGCGATAAAAAATAGTTTTAGTAGCTAGTATTTAGTCATTAGTAATTATTTTATCTATTGCTTTTTCAATTAACTCAAAAACTTCATCGAACCCTTTTTCTCCATAATAAGGGTCGATAACCTCATCATTAAAAGAATTCTGTACACCAGCATATTCTAGAAAAAGTTGGATTTTATTTTCAAATTCTGATGGACAAATCTGGCGTAGCGCAGAAACATGACTACGATCCATTGCAAAAATTAAATCAAAATTAGTAAAATCTTCTTTTTTAATTTTCTTTGAGAGAATTTCTGAAAAATCAACTCCCTTCTTCTCGCCAGTTAAAATTGATCTTGAGTCTGGTTTTTGTCCGCTGTGAAAACCAGAAATTCCAGCTGAATCAACCATAAAATTTTTAAGATCAAGTTCTTTAATCTTCTGTCTGGCAACCGCATGAGCGGTTGGAGATCTACATATATTTCCGGTACAAATAAAGAGGATTTTTTTCATAAATAACTAAGCAACCTTGATTCTGTCAGTCATGTCAACAACGCGCATTAATTCTTTAATGTCTATTAACCCTTCAATTACCTTGGTAATTCCATCCTCGACAATTGGAATAAATCCATTATTCATTATGTGCTTATACATCTCTTTCCTAGAGACGCCATTAACCACTAAATCATCGAATTCACGATCAAATTCTAGGATTTCAGAAATTACAATTCGTCCTTTATATCCAGAATCACCACATTTGCTACAACCTTTTCCTTTGTATGAATATTTAACATCTTTGTGTTTTTCGCCAATCATATTGTGGTCAAAATCGCTAATTGGGATTTTAACTTTGCAAGATGAACAAATTTTTCGCGCCAATCTTTGGGCAATAACTCCAATTAAAGATCCACCCATTAAATAGTTAGGAACGCCAATATTCATTAATCTTGGAATTGCTCCAAGTGCGTCGTTAGTATGTAGTGAAGTATAGACTTGGTGACCAGTCATTGCTGCTTGAATTGCAGTTATTGCAGTATCTTTGTCCCTGATCTCTCCAACCAAAATTACATCCGGATCTTGACGTAGAATTGATTTTATGCCAGAGGAGAAATCCATTCCAATTTCAGATTTGATATTTGATTGTCTGATTAGTGGAATTCGATACTCAACCGGATCCTCCAGTGTCATGATGTTTTTATCAATGGAATTGATATAATTTAACAAAGTGTAAAGAGTAGTGGTTTTACCAGATCCAGTTGGTCCAGTCATAATAATTACACCTTCTGGCCTTTGCATCAATTTCTTCAGAACATTAATGCTGTGATTCGTAAACCCTAGAGATTCGAGCGAAAGGATTGATTTCTTTTCATCCAAAATTCTCATTACGATATTTTCACCGTGAATTGTGGGATGAGTTGCAACACGAAAATCAATTTTACGACCTAATATTTCAGAATTTATTCGACCATCTTGAGGTTTTCTGTTCTCAGCAATATTCATTCCTGATATAATTTTAATCCTAACGGCAATCGACGACCAATAATCTTTGTGAATACTTCGAACTTGCACCATTTTTCCATCAATACGATAACGAATACGTAGAAAAAGTGCTTCTGGTTCAAAATGCAAATCCGATGCATTGTGATGCACAGCATCAGTCAAAATAGAATCTACTAAACGAACCATCGGGCTTTTGTAATCGCCTTTTAATTGAGTTTCATCTGCAGTAGAATCGCCACCTTCAATCTCTTTTAAAATTCCTTCGATCGACATTTCATAGCCATAATATTGATCTATGGCTTGAATTACGTCTGTTTCAGCAGCGTAGACAGGGTGAATGGTAAAATGTGGCGGGAAATATCTTTTAACTTGGTCAATTGATACAATGTCAAAAACATCAGACATTGCGATGGTGATCTTATCTTTAGAATAAGAAACGGGGATTAATTTATTTTTAGCGGCAAAATCTTTGGGAACTTTTTTAACGAGGCGTGGATCAATTATTGACGATTTCATGTCAAATTTTTTGATTCCTGAAGATTCATTCAAAACCTCACCAAGAGCTCCTTCACTAATCACGCCCATTTCTACTAGAATTGCTCCTAAAGTTTTTTTGTTCTGGGAACGAATTTGTTCTTTAATGGCAATATTAAGCTGATCTTCAGAAATAACTTTTTTTTCCAAAAGCCTCTCTCCTAAATCATTAGCAGATACAATTTTTTTGATCCTATCGTCAACCATAAATTTTGGAGAATGTTATTTGTTTTGTAAGTTTAATGACTTAGGGTAATTTGTTTTTTGATACTGCCTTGAAGAATCTTACTTTTAGTAAGGCGCTTCAAAGAAGATATTCTTCGGAATTTGGCCTAAATAATTTGGCTCAATATAAGTTGATTTTAAGCTAGGCATCTTCTCTTTAAGACCAATCTAAGTCAAGAATTAATCAGCGACAAATCACAAAACCGCTCATAAGAAAACTTGAAAAAAAATTGCAGCAATTTAATTATTTGCAATGACTTAATAAAAAATAAAATTTTCATGAAAATCATAACTCGTTTTGCTCCTTCTCCAACTGGATTTCTACATATTGGCGGTGCCAGAACTGCATTATTTAATTATTTATTCGCTAAAAAAAATGGCGGAGAATTTCTTCTCAGAATTGAAGATACCGATCAAAAAAGATCAACCCCAGAAGCTGTTGAAGCAATATTGGAAGGCCTTTCTTGGCTTGGTTTAAAAAATGATGGTGAAATTGTTTTTCAATCAAAAAATATTCAAAGACATAAAGAAGTTGCGCTGGATCTTTTAAGACAAGGAAAGGCTTATTATTGCCACACTTCTGCTGAAGAATTAGCTTCTTTAAGGCAAGAGGCTGAAACTAAGGGTGAGGTTTTTCGATTCAAAAGCCCTTGGAGAGATAAAATAGCTCCTGAATCTGAAGGTGTAAAACCAGTAATTCGTCTAAAATCCCCAAATCAAGGTCAAACAATAATTAACGATTTAATTCGCGGCGAAATCACTATCGATAATTCTGAGCTTGACGATTTAGTAATTTTAAGATCTGACGAAACTCCGACCTACATGTTGGCAGTTGTGGTTGACGATTTCGACATGAAAATTTCGCACATCATTCGCGGCGAAGATCATTTAACTAATTCTTTCCGCCAACAAACCATCTACGATGCAATGAATTGGCAAGTTCCTAAGTTTGCTCATGTTCCATTAATTCATGGCCCCGACGGCGCAAAAATGTCTAAACGCCACGGCGCAACCTCAGTTATTGATTATAATGAAATGGGTTATTTGCCAGAAGCAATGCGCAACTACTTACTACGTCTCGGTTGGTCTCATGGAGATGACGAAATAATTTCTGACGAGCAAGCACTAGAATGGTTTAATCTTGATCATATTGGTAAAAGCCCAGCTAGATTTGATTTTGCAAAATTAGATAATTTAAATAA
>JBLHNE010000076.1:0-7064 GCA_047619265.1 Rickettsiales bacterium
AGAAATTCAAACTCAGGAAGAAATTCAAACTCAGGAAGAAATTCAAACTCAGGAAGAAATTCAAACTCAGGAAGAAATTCAAACTCAGGAAGAAATTCAAACTCAGGAAGAAATTCAAACTCAGGAAGAAATTCAAACTCAGGAACCAACTAAAGTTCAGGACATAAGTCAAGCTAAGAAAGTCCTCACATCTAAAAAATCTACTTTATCTATTCTTATTAAAGGCAACGAAAGAGTTGATCCAGCCACTATTGAAAGATATTTAGATATTCAAGGCTTGCAGAAAAATAATCAAGGAGCAATCAATCAATCAATCAAAAATCTCTTTGCTAGTGAGCTGTTTTTAGAGGCCATAATTTACCAAGAAGGCGGTAATGTGGTGATAGAAGTTAAGGAGAATCCAATTATTAACGAGATTGAATTTAGAGGAAATAAAAAAATTGATGATGATTCTTTGATATCAGAAATTAGGCTTAAAAAACGCACGATTTATACCAAAGTTAAATTGCAGTCCGACATTAAAAGAATTAACGATATTTATATTAAAAGTGGTCGCTTTTTAACCAAGATTGATCCGCAAATTATTCAGAAAAGTCAGAACCGAGTTGATTTGATTTTTAATATTGATGAGGGGAAAAAAGCCTCAATTGGCCAAATTGATTTTATTGGAAATGAGGTTTTTTCTGATTCGGCATTAAGAGACGAAATTACCACCAAAGAAACTACTTGGTATAAATTTTTAAGTAGTTCCGACACTTACGATTCGGATCGTATTGAATTTGATAAAGAAAGATTACGCCGTTTTTATGGCTCTAAAGGATATGCTGATTTTACAACTATTTCTGCAATTGCTCAAATCGCCCCAACTAAAGATAAATTCTTTATCAATTTTATGATTGAAGAGGGAATAAAATATAATTTTGGTGAAGTGGAAATTGTTAATAAAATTACTAAATTTGATGAAAGCATTTTAACCAAATCAATTAAAACTGAAGAAGGAAAGGTTTATAATGGCGATTTGGTTGATGAAACCATTGACGATATGGTTAAGATTATGTCGGAAAAAGGATACGCTTTTGCGCATATTCAGCCGGTTTTAAAACGCGATAAGGAAAATAAAGTTATTGATATCGAATATCTTATTGAAGAAACTCCAAGAATTTACATTAATAAAATTACTATTAGCGGAAATACTAGAACCATGGATATGGTAATTCGCAGAGAGCTTCGAGTTCGTGAAGGAGATGCTTTTAATCTTAATAAAATTGATCGCTCTAAACAGCGCATCCAAAATTTGAATTTTTTTGATACGGTAGAATTTAACAATAAAAGGGTGGAAGGAACTAATCTGATTGATTTAGATATTGTCATTAAAGAGAGAAAGACTGGGGAATTAAATTTTGGAATTGGCTATTCAACCGTTGATAGAGCGACTGGAAATGTTGGACTTAAAGAAAGTAATCTGCTTGGAACCGGAAGATCTTTAGGAATTAATTTTCAGAAATCAGCGCTAAGATTTAGTACTGAAATTAATTATACCAAACCTTGGTTTATGGGCAGAGAAATTGCTCTTGGTGTTGATTTATTTAACTATCAATTAAGCAAGCAAAATACCTTGGTCTATGACCAGAACTCTAGCGGATTAACAATTAGGGGAGATTATTCTATTTTGGAGCATTTGGGTCATCAAGTTCGCTATTCTTGGCGGGATGAAGATATTAGTAATGTTGATAGCACTGCCTCTATTTCTATTCAGAATCTAGCTGGACAATATCAAACCTCCTCCATTGGCCAGACGTTTCTATACGACAAGAGAGATAATCGTCTTGATCCGCGCGATGGTTACTATTTTAGTATATCGCAAGAATATGCTGGCGTTGGTGGAACTGTGAATTACATCAAGCACGAAGGAAGTGCGGCATATTATATTCCGTTTTTTGGCAGAAATGATCTGGTTTTAAAATTCTCAGGACGTTTCGGCAATATTGAAGGATTAGGTCAAGATATTCGCAGTAACGATAATTTCTTTTTGGGAGGAAATAACTTCCGTGGCTTTGAATTTGCTGGAATAGGTCCTAGAGCGAAGGTTAATGGCAGCTTTATAAATGGAGATGCTATAGGTGGGAAAACCTATTTTGTAAGCACAACAGAATTTCGTTTTCCTTTAGGGCTTCCTAAAGATTTGGGAATTAGTGGCGCTGTCTTTTCTGATATTGGAACCCTGACAGGAGTTGATGAGATTAATACTGTAAGTGGCGATATTTCTGATACTGGATCAATTCGCTCTTCATATGGTCTTAGTTTCGGATGGGCATCGCCAATCGGACCGATTCGTTTAGATTTCTCTAGAGTGAATCAACAAGAAGAATATGATCTTACAGAAACTTTCCGCTTTAGTTTTGGAACTAATTTCTAATCTACTAAGCGAATTATAAATTTTATCTCCAAAATGCCCAGTTTATCGCACATAATTGAAGATCAGCAAGATAAGATTCTAGAAACTTATTTGGCAAAAATAAAAAACCTAGAAGAGAGACGTGTACTTGAACAGTTTTTACCAAAAGAAGTATCAAGAGATTATAAAAAAGGCGTAAAATTATTTGCCGATCTTGATTTAGATCAGAAATTATTAATGGCGAAACATTTAGCCAGAATTGCTGATATTCAGTCTAGAGTTAGAAACGGTATTAATAGTAGATTTGTCGGCGATATGGCAGATCAAGATCCTCAAGATGCCTATTCATTCCGATATGTCTTAACAAAATTTGCGACAAATGAACTATCGCCAGAACAGGTAGAAAAACTGATTCAAAAAACACCAATATCAAACAGCATAACGGCCCATCCAACCAATTCTTATTCCACCAAATACACCGCCATGTCAATGGAGCTGGAACATATTATTGCGGAAGAATATTCGGAAGAAAAAAAAGAAAAAATAGCACAGCAGCTTGGAATAATGATCGCCGAAGATCCTACTCCAGATGTTAGATCTGCTAGGGAAGGGAAAAAAACTCAGGAAGAAGAAGTTCGTGAAGCGATGATTTATATGGTAAATATTTATGAACAATTACCTAATGCCAAAAGACATATGGAAAATGTTCTTGAAGATCTGGGGTATGGCGATATTAAAGTTGGTAATTTTTATAAAATGGGAGCTTGGCTTGCCGGTGATGGAGACGGAAATCCAGAAGCGACGGCGGAGGCTTTAAAACTAAATATTGAACTTTTTACAGAAGAAATTAAAAGACTTTATGTTTTGGATTTAGTATCTATTTCAAAACTTAATGTTGATGTATCTCATATTAAATTAGAAGATTTTAAAACTCCTGAAGCTTTTATTAAGGTTCTTGAAGATTTGAAAAAAAGTTCGCCAGAAGCTAAGAAAAAAATAGAAGATTTGATTTACCGAGTTGAAAATTTTGGTTTCCATTATGCTAAAATTGA
Source organism: Rickettsiales bacterium (assembly GCA_047619265.1). Lineage (GTDB taxonomy): Bacteria > Pseudomonadota > Alphaproteobacteria > Rickettsiales > UBA1997 > JAJTCH01. The sequence goes on from JBLHNE010000076.1 coordinate 3,448, forward strand.
CGTACGTCACGATGCTGGTGATATTAATATTGCCCTAGTTGAAGTTTTGTCTGCCTTAGGTGAATTTAAAGATGAAAATGCAAAAGCACAATGTTTGAAAGAATTGCAAAATGGTCAAAATGTTGAACAATATGCTCAATATTTGTCAGATAAATTATCTAAAGAAATCACTTCTCCAGGTCAAATATTACAGATTATTCAATCCAAAAACCCTCAAACAGAAGAACTTAAAACTGCAACCAGGGTTTTTAGTAGATTACAAATTGTTGCGAACAATCCTGCAATTGCAGAAAAATTAATTATTGCCGAATGCAAGAATCAAGCAAATGCCTTGGCGGCAATGTTTTTGCTTAAAGCTAGTGGAAATTCAATCAATAAAAAAGGCTCAATTAGCATTGTAACTTTATCAGAAAGCGCGGAAGATTTGATCGCTCTACCGGAAAATATCGGGGCTCTTTTGGAGAATAAAACTTACAGAAACCATATTATTGCTAATGGTAAATTATATTACATGATCGCCAAAAGCGACACTCAGCGCCGCGATGGTGTTGGTGCTGGGTATGCCCAAGAGCTTCCGCCAGAGCAAATAAGCAAATTATTTGCTAAAATGGCAATAAAATATCCAGAATTAAAAGAAGTTTCACTAATTCCATTTAATGGTGGCGGTCACGCACTACAAAGAGGCGGCGGAAGGATTGACGAAATTCCTAATGTTTATGCCAAAGCGGCAATTAGAGGTCTTTACTGGAGTGGAAATCAAGATAGTGAAATTCAGATTCAGCCTCCGGTTTTAACAACTCAAGGACATCAAAATGGCATATTATTTAGCTCCTGCAATGCTTCTAATTTTCTAATTAGCTATTTCTCGCAAAGTATTTATGCCAAAGCTAAAATGGCAGAATTTATGGCAGAATCAGAAATTCTAGATGAGTTGGAAAATGTAAATCTATTTGCATTTGAAGCTAGGAAAAACCGAGAATTGTTTTTCAAAAAAGCCCAAGCAGTTTATGTATCGGAAATTGCTACAAATGATAGCCCGATAAATGTTTTATTCAGGAAGGGTCCGCTAGCTGGAGTTGGTTTGGCCAATGTTTCTTCTAGGCCAGGAAAGAGAGGTGGAAAAAATGATTCTGCTCCTCAATTAATTGCGCAAAGAGCAATTGGGGCAGAAAAAATGTGCGCCCACAGTGGAACACATTTGATTAGTTGGTATAGTGCTAAAGAAGGTTTGGAAGCTGTAATTCAAGAAAAGGGAACAGAGTCTGCTTCCTCAATGTATAACAGTGATAAAGCAACTAGAGATAGCTTTAGAGCCATGGCAATGTCATTATTTATGACTGATTTTGATGTTGCTTGGGAAATGATGGTTGGAAGTACAAGACCAGAAACAGAAGAAATTAAAGAATTGGCCAAAGAATACCAACCACCAGAATTCAAGAATTTTGAGAATATGGATGAAGGTAAGAGAAATAAAGTTACTCTTGCTCATATAGAGATTAGCGCTATTGAAACTGCTAAATTAATATTTAGAATCATCGCTCCTGTAGAAAAAGAGCTATCAGATTTGGCTCCAGCAGAATTATTAACAAAATTATGGCCAGAATTAGCAGTTGAAATTGGAGATCGTGAAAAAAAATTAAAATTTTCTCATCTTTTAGAGGCATCTTTAACCAATAACCTTCCAGAAGATCAAACGATGCAAAATATAATTAGAAATTTGAATACAGCTTGTAATGGCTCTGAAGCCCCAACGGCCCCGACATTAAGTTCTACTAAGGGGATTGTTGCTGGGAAAGGTGTGGTAAGAGGATCTCGTATTGATCCAAAATTAGCAGAAATTCTGGCAATTGTTGGAGGTTTGTCTCCAGATAGAAATCCAAATGGGAATAATAATCCACTAGCGTTACAATCGTTAAAATCCAGTTCAAGACTTTAAGAAATAAGAAAATGAAAACAAAAAACGTAATCGACAATAAAGACATGATGGGCTTTGCAGATCAAGCCCCTAAAGCTAACACGCAAAGAAAACCAGATTGGATTCGTGTTAAAGCTCCATCTTCTACAGGATCTTACGCAGATACTGCTGCTTTGATGAGAAAGTACAAATTAAACACTGTTTGCGAAGAAGCTGCTTGTCCAAATATTAGTGAATGTTGGAGTCAAAAACATGCAACTGTGATGATTCTTGGTTCTGTTTGCACCAGAGCTTGTTCATTTTGTAATATTCAAACTGGTCGTCCAGACTTGCTAGACCCGCACGAGCCAGATAATTTGGCAGAAGCCGCTGGGAAATTAGGCTTAAATCACATCGTAATTACTTCGGTTGATCGCGACGATTTAGACGATGGTGGCGCCGATCATTTTGTGCGCTGCATTAATCGTCTTCGCGAAACTTCTCCAAGCACTACAATTGAAATTCTAACTCCAGATTTTCTTAGAAAAGATGGTGCTATTGAAACAGTTGCCAGAGCTAAACCAGATGTTTTTAATCACAATATTGAAACTGTTCCGGGGCTCTACAATTCCATTCGCCCCGGTGCTCGCTATTTTCATTCTCTAACTTTGCTCAAAACCGTTAAACAAGTTGATCCGATGATTTTCACTAAATCTGGATTAATGGTTGGTCTTGGCGAGAAAAAAGAAGAAGTTTTGCAAGTGATGGACGATCTGCGTAGTGCTGATGTTGATTTTTTAACTATTGGACAATATTTGCGCCCGACTAGTCGTCATGCCCCAGTTGACAGATATGTGCACCCTGATGAATTCGAATTTTACAAAAAGGCTGCTTACAATAAGGGATTTTTAATGGTTTCTTCAAGTCCATTAACCCGCTCTTCATATCACGCGGGAGACGATTTTGTGAAAATGAGAAATGAGCGTGAAAAAAGGTTAAAATAATAAAATAATGTCAGAAAATTTAGAAGAAATTAAAGGTCAAAGAGTCTGTAAAATAATTGCTAGAAGTGGCTTTTGTTCGCGTAGAGAAGCGGAAGTATTAATTGCCGATGGAAGGGTGAAAGTTAACGGTGTTGTCATCGACACTCCAGCAACTTTAATTACTGACCACTCAATTAAAATTGACGACAAATTAATTAATGAAAAAGCACCAGCGAAAATTTGGATTTTTCACAAACCAAGAGGCTTAATTACTAGTAATAGCGATCCGAAAGCTCGCAAAAATATTTTTGAAGCTTTGCCAAAAAGCTTGCCAAGAGTTGTCACTATTGGTCGATTAGATATTAACACTGAAGGTTTGCTTTTGCTTACCAACGATGGAGGAGTTGCCAGACATATTGAACTTCCATCCAGCGGTTGGACAAGAATTTACCGTGCTAGAGTTTACGGAATCATCAATATGGAAAGACTCAAAAAACTACAAAAAGGCATCATTATCGATGGCGTTAAATATGCTGGAATTAAGATAGAAATGGAGCAGGAAAGAGACTTTAATTCTTGGCTCAAAATTTCCCTTACAGAAGGAAAGAATCGTGAAATTAAAAAAGTTCTAGAATATTTTGGTCTTAAAGTAAGTCGCTTAATCCGCATTTCTTTTGGCCCTTTCCATCTTGGTAATTTACCAGTCGGATCAGTAAAAGATGTTCACAGAGCAACTTTAG
>JBLHNE010000077.1:0-7008 GCA_047619265.1 Rickettsiales bacterium
GTCTTTGCGAGAAGGTCAGAAATCTTTATTTGATGCAAATATGAATCTGGGAATATGTGGAGATTGGCTGATTTCCGGAAGAGTTGAAAATGCTTTTTTGAGCGCCGTGGATTTGTGTAAAAATATTAATAATGAAAGAAAAGGGTTTGGAATTCTTCCTTCAACCATAAAAGAATAGAGACTCTTTTTTACTAGAAAACCTAGGTAAGAAAGCCGGAACTGGCCAAGAAAAAATAAGATTGGGGTTGTCTTTTTGCAAGCTAGTTATGAAGGATTTTGGGGGTAATATTTCTGTAAAATCTGTGGAAAATTGTGGGTTGGATTTTTGTTTGAGGTTTTAGCAAACAAAAGGTCTGGATTATAAAAACCGAACGGCAAGACAAGCAATTATTCGTTTGTAAAAAAAAGGGGTCAAGAATATTTAATCAGCCATAAAATAAATTAATGGTTGATGGAAAAGTTTTGACCCCCTCAAATTGAACCTCTAAAACCTTTATGTGAGGTTTATTTATTTTTGAATTGATCAATTTGACCAGGGTTGCGTAGCATTTTGTCAACTTCGCCGCAATGTTGCTCTTCTTGGCGAATCATATCTCTTGCATATTCTTCAAGCATGACAGATTTTCCTTCAACTTCACGTAATAATTCGTGATAAAGTTCTAAGGCAAGATTTTCATGATTTAAAGACTCTTCTAAAATGTCTTTAACGTCGTGTTTTTCAGTTTCAAGAAGTTTGCCAATTGCTAAAGATGGATGACCACCAAAATGAGTGATAAATTCACCAGCGTCTTGCGCATGTTGCATAGATTCAGTTGCTTGACCGCGAAGCCAAGAAACAATAGGAATTCTATTGTAACCAAAAATCATTAATGAATAGTGCATGTAACGAACCACTCCTGCAAGTTCGGTTTCTAAAACTTTGTTAAGAATTACGATGGATTTCTCAGGATTAAAATTTGAAGACATAATTATATTAAGGTTGGTTAAAGAAAAAATTTTGTTCTTTTTTAAAATGATTTTGCCAAAAGAGAGTAAATTAAATGACTAAATTATTTAAAAAAATAATAATCCACATTAACATAATTTAATAATTTATTACAACTAAATAAATCGTCAGATCCTTTTATATAAAGGCTCTGATAATGATTATCATTCGCGATTTTTTATCACATAAAACCTAAATTTCTGCATAAAGTGGGAAATATTTAGTTATTTACACCTTATGTTTTAACTTACTATTTTGTTTTAAAAAAATGGTTTCATCTCAATAGCAATCCTTTCAAGATCTCTTAAATTAATTATTTTTTAAAATATCAGCTCAAATAACTTATTTTTTGGCAAAACAAAAAATATATCAGTTTCATTTCATTCAATCATAAAAAATTATTAATGGCAGATGGAAGAATGCTGGACTTTTTACTTTTGGCCTTTTTACTTTTTTAATTACAAACTTCCGATAATTTAATACCAAGCCCCATCTTTAATAGGATATTGAGGTAAAATATTTTAGACCAAGAATATGAAGCATAAATGTGCTATTAAAGATGGGGCTTGTTATGAGACAGCATATTGGAAGTTTGATTGATTAAAAGTTAGATTTCCGCCAGTGCTTTTTCAAGATCGGCGATAATGTCTTCGACATTTTCAATTCCAATTGAAATTCTAACTACGTCGTTTGTGGCGCTGGCTAGAACTTTTTCTTCGTTACTAAGTTGACTGTGAGTTGTGCTGGAAGGGTGAATTATTAAGGTTCGAGAATCTCCAACATTGGCAACGTGAGAAATTAGATCGCAAGAATCTACTAGTTTTTTTCCGGATTCGTCGCCACTCAAATCGCCACTCAAATCTTTGTTTTTAATTCCAAATGTGAAAACTGCTCCATAACCATTTTCCAAATATTGATTAGCCAGATTGTGGTAGGGGTTAGATTTTAATCCTGGATATTTTACCCATGCAACTTTTTGGTGAGATTCTAAAAATTGTGCTACTTTAAAGGCATTATCGCAATGTCTTTGCATTCTTAGTGGCAAAGTTTCAATTCCAAGCATGGTTAAAAAGGCATTCATTGGCGCCATTACTGCTCCTAGATCTCTAAGGCCAACTGCAATTCCTCTGAAAGTGAAAGACATTTTTCCGCAGGCTTCGTGAAATTTAAGACCGTGATATGAAGGATCTGCACTGGTTAAAAGTGGGAATTTATCGTTTTGTCCCCAATCGAAATTTCCGCTATCGATGAAAACTCCGCCAACAGCCGAACCATTTCCGGTGAGGAATTTGGTGGTTGAATTGATGATGATATCGGCGCCATTTTCAATGGGGCGAGTGAGAGCAGCGGTGGCAATGGTGTTGTCGACGATTAATGGAATGCCATTATCGTGGGCAACTTTAGCAATTGATTTAATGTCAGCAACTGCACCTTCAGGGTTTGAAAGGCTTTCGGTGAATATGAATTTGGTTTTTGCTGTGATGGCATTTTGAATTTCTTCCAAATTATCCACATCGACAAATTTTACATTCCAACCATATTGTTTGAATGAATTTTTAAATTGGTTTATCGACCCGCCATATAATTTTTTTGATGCAATGAATTCATCGCCAGATTGCAGCAAATTATGAAAAGCGGTGAGCTGAGCTGCGTGACCAGAAGCACAAGCAACCGCACCAATTCCACCTTCAATTGCAGCCATTTTTTCTTGCAAAGCTCCAATTGTTGGATTGGTTAATCTGGAATAAATGTATCCGACTTCTTTGAGCGCGAAAAGATTAGCGGCTTGCTCGGCGCTTTTAAAAACGAATGAAGCGGTTTGGTGAATAGGAATTTGTCTGGCTCCAGTTTCGTCTGGTTTGTTGCCGGCGTGAACACATAAACTGTTAATTTTCATAGTTTTGGTTGGTTTAAATTTTAATAAAAATGATCTAATTATTCTTTAAAATTACAAAAGTTCTTCAATTTTATTAATAATTTCTTCTGATTCTGGTTTAGTGGTCGAGGCAAACCAAGTGGCTAAATTACCATCTTTGTCAATTAAATATTTGTGAAAATTCCACTTTGGAGAACCGAGGAAACCGGATTTATTATTGGCCCATAAATAAAATGGGTGAGCGTTATTTCCTTTTACTTTTGAGATGAAAGTGAGAGGGAAGGTGACGCTGAATTTTTCATTAGTAAATTCTTTAACTTGTTCTATTTGGCCGAATTCTTGGTTGGCAAAATCTGCCGAAGGAACTCCAATAACGACTAAACCTTGATCTTGATATTTTTCATAAAGATTTTGCAAACCTTGATATTGAGGAGTTAATCCACATTTTGAAGCGGTATTTACAATTAAAACCACTTTTCCTTTTAAGTCTGCTAAATTGATTTTATTGCCGTCCATTCCTTCAAAAGAAAATTGATGAGCATTTCGAATTGTCATATTTGCCATTGCTGATGAGTTAAAATTTAATGTTATTAAAAGAAATGCGATGATTTTGTAGATTTTCATTGTTTTGATAAAATAAAATTAGAGAAATTGTTTGTCAATTTCGACGTTTCTAGTGTCTAGTCAAAATATTAGAATCTTTAATATTTTTAATTCTAGTTTGAGATATTGGATGGGTTGCAAGAAAATCTTGAAAATTGAACTCAGATTTATTTTGAGAGATTGTTTCAAAGAATCCAAGCGCTCCATCGGCTCTGCCATGTTGATGCATTATTATGTTTAAACCCCAAATATCAGCTTTTAGTTCTTGATTGCGAGAATATTTATTATCAATCAAATCTAGAAATCCACTAGATATTCCTAGAAGAATTTCGCTAGATCCGAGAATTATTGATGTGGTTAGTTTTGTTGCTAAACCTCTAGAGATTGTTCTTAAATGATCTTTATGTGCAAAATGGCCTAATTCGTGGCCAATGACAAATGTTAATTCTTCATCATTTTTGGCGGCCTTAATTAGAGATGTTGTTAGAATTATTAATCCTCCTGGAACTGCAAATGCATTAATTTTGCCGTCTTCTTTTACTAATATTTTAATGTCATATCCGTTTGGAATAAATTTTTTTGGAATTTGATCTAATAATTCATTCATTCTTTGGGACTGTAAATCTTCTTTTGGAATGTTCTTTAAATTTTCTATCCAGGAAATTTTAGAAAAAATTCTGTTCATTGTTTTAGGGGATATTCTATAAATTGCGACATGAAATATGATTTGAAAAACAAAATAGATCAGCACAATTATTGCCGCTATTACTAGCGAAAACTTCAGAAATTCTTTTTTGTAGTTGGTGACACTAACATTAACTTTGTCGTCGAACTTAGTTGGTATGAAGGCCACTTATTTTTTGTAGTAGATTGCTGTGGCGTAGGCGAATATTTCGATTTTATTTTTGCCAATTTCCGATGTGGTCAATCTTAAATTCATGATAGAATCGCAGCCAATAGCTTGTTTTCTTAATCTTAATATTGCCTCTCTTCTGCCACGATCGGTTAAAGACTCAAAGGCTGAAATTGAGCCGCCAAAAATACCTCTTAGAGCTCCCATTAAAACCTTGAATTTATCTGCTGCCAAAACAACAGAACCAGAAACCAGATTGGATTCGCAATCTTTATTAAGATCGGAAAAATCGCAATCGACGTTTAATATTGGCTGATTAATAAACTCTTCTTCGCGCTTGCGAATAGATTTGTAGTGAGCTTTTTCGATTAAAGATCCAGACGAAAAAGCGGTTATTACGATTATTAAGTAAAATAGTATTTCCATTTCTAATCTACTTGAATTGCTGTTCCGTAGATAAATACTTCTGCAGCTCCTGGGGCAATGGCAGATGTGGCAAATCTAACATTGACAACGGCATTTGCGCCAGCTTTGCTTGCTTGAGATTTCATTCTCTCCATGGCTTCATCTCGAGATTCATTTAATAATTCAGTGTAGCCTTTAAGTTCTCCTCCGAAAAAGTTTTTAAAGCCAGCCATAATATCTCTTCCTGCGTGCTTAGCTCTAACTGAGCTGCCATTAACAATTCCGTAGTGGTTGAGTATTTTTTTACCTGGTACGGATTCTAGATTAGTAATGATCATGGTTTTGTGATTTGAATTATTTTAAAAATAAAGAATTTCTTTTCTGATGTTAAAGTAAGAATTTGATTGATTTGATGAATATTTCAAGAGGTTATTTCTTAATTAAACAATAAATTGTATAAAATTTAAAAGAGAGAAAATCTTCCAATAACACCAAAAGAAGCCTTGGAAGAGTTTTGTAAAATTAATCAACATTTATTTTAAGTTTTATTTTAATCTCAGGGCAACTTCAAAATGGACAGAATTATTAATTCACCACAAATAAGGCGATTAATAAATGCGCTATTAAAGATGGGACTTGATATTAGATATTTCGCTTGGCGAATTGAGAGATTTGCATAAATTAATAATTCTGGAATGATAAGATTCTAATTTGGATTTCTGTTTAAGAAGCACATGATATTTAATTGCTTTTGTTAAAAACTAAACCGCGGGAACAATTGCCAACATATTAAAATTGGTGGCAATTGTAATTTTTTTTAAAAATCAATTTAGAACATAAAAATGGAAAATTTAATAACCTATTCCTTAACTGTATTTATGGGCTTTTTTGCTGTCATGAATCCAATCGCTAATACACCTATTTTTTTAGGTCTTGTCGAAGGTGAAGACAAAGAAAGTAAAAAAAACATTGCCAGAACAGCTTCTATTACAGCTTTCATTATTATTGTCGCTTTTATTATTTCTGGAAAATACATCTTTGAATTATTCGATATTACTATTCCAGCTTTCAAAATAACGGGCGGAATATTGATATTTTATGTTGGTTTTCAAATGCTAATGTCCCAGAAATCTAAAATGCACAGCAATGATTCTACGGAAAAAAGCAATATTGCGATCTCTCCTCTAGCAATCCCCATTCTTGCTGGTCCTGGAACCATAATAACGGCCATGAATAATGTTACTGATGCAAGTTTTGTGCATATTGGCATTGTTATTTCTATCTTTGCTTTCATGATTTTTCTAACTTATCTGGCTTTCTCTCTAAGTGATTTAATTGTCAAAAAATTAGGCTCACATTTAATTTTAGTAATCGGAAAGTTAATGGGATTAATTCTGGCAATTATTGGCACAGGAATGGTTACCGAAGGAATTAAATTGTCTTTTAATTTAGTAAAATAAAATTGTTCTGAGTGAATCTCGGATTAGAAATTTAGTTAAAATCACCATCTATCTTTCGCAATCACTAGCGGCATAAAATTTCTTTATTTGGCGATTAATCGCAAGAGTAATAATAAATCCGACCTCCAATACAGTTCACTTAGTAATTTCAAACCTACACCAAAACTCGGTCTAATAATATTGCCCCTTCTAGGGGAGGGTTATTAGACCGAGCACTTTTTGACGGCTTCTATCAAAAAATATTCAAATAATGAAATAAAAATTAATTTTAATGAAGAATGGGCAGTTCTTAACCGTAATTACATGGCTCACTAAAAATCACAAATAGAAATTAAAGCCCTTTTCATTCTTAAAACTAACCATCTTTTAAAAGAGATTTAATAATGAAAAACATGGGAATATTTAGGATTCCGACAATTAATAAAACTTCACTGACATTAAAATTTAAGGAAAAAAGTAGAATGGACCAAACGCTTGCTAAAACCATGAATAAGGCGTTCATCACGTTGTTGGCGGCAATTACTCTGGCTAAATGCTTGGCTTTGGATCGATGCTGCATTATGGCGTACAAAGGAACCATGTAGAATCCGGAGAAAATGGCCAGCGACAACAAACTCAGGCTCATTAGGAAACCGTAAATATTCTTAAATAGAAAATCTGCGACGCTGATTATTTGCGTAGAATCAATATTTTGCTGATAAAAGATTCCGAAAATAAATAGAAGGATTATTGAAATTGTAATTCCAAGAGAAGCGTAGGGAACTAATTTGCCGTTAATTTCTCCTTTTAAGAGCTTGTTGCACATCACCGATCCAAGGGCAATTCC
>JBLHNE010000078.1:0-6985 GCA_047619265.1 Rickettsiales bacterium
CATCAATGTTTTGTACATCTTTTGCCCTCAAAAATTCCAAATTATTTTCTTTTAAATCTGATTTTTTGCGCTTATTTAATAGTTTTTGCAAACCAGCAATGCTGTATCCTTCATCGTGCAAAAGTGATTTAATTTTTTTTAAAACAGCTACCTGATCATTAAAATAGTATCTGCGATCGCCTTTGCCAATTTGTGGTTTTATTTGTGAGAATTTTTCTTCCCAAAAACGAATTACGTGAGTCCTAACCCCGAGTTCATCGGCTACCGTGCCGATTGATCTTTTTTTGTCGATTATTTTTTTCATCTAATTTTCTTAATTTTTTTAATAAAACTTAATAAATTGGCAAACAATATTTTGCTTTTTGGAATAATATTTCCTTCCGCAAAACCAGAATACAAATAATAAAGAGGCGATTTATTTGTTACCATTAAAGATCCGAGCAAAATTACTGTGGCGCCAATAAGAGTAAATAAATCTATTTTTTCTCCGAATGCAAAATAGGCGATTATTGCCGTAAAAAGCAATCTAGTAAAATCAAAAGGTTGAACGGCGGAAATGTCGGTTTTCGAATAGCAAATGGCGCTGGCCATGTAGCAGGCGTTGGAAATTATGCCTAGTAGCACAAACCAACCTAAATCAACCAGAAGCATGGGTTTTAAATAGGGAGCTGCTAGTGGAATTGAGAAAATAAAAATGATGAAAGACAAATACAGAGTTATAGTTCCAGGGCGCTCTGTGGCCACTAATTTTTTGGTTAGAATGTTGGAAATTGACCAAATGAAAGGAACTAACAAAGCCAGAAAATAGACTGGATCAATCTCTCGTAGACCGGGGCGAACAATAATTAAAACTCCAACAAAACCAATTATTAAAGAAATCCAAATTTTTGAATTAACTTTTTCTTTCAAAAACCACATTGCTGCTAAAGTGGTGATGATAGGCACAATAAAAGTGATAGCCACCACTTCGGACAGAGGAACTAGGGTGATGATGTAGAACCACAAAGCCATGCCTACCAAACCAGATAAACCTCGAATTAAATGCAGACCAAGGCGCTTGGTTTTGATGATTTCTTCAGCTTTATTAATGATGAACGGCAATAGAAAAATCAGCGCGAAGAAGTTGCGCATCATCACAACTTGGAAAGGGTGAAAATTTTCTGCCAAATGGCGCACAATAGCGATCATCACCGAAACTAGAAAGCAGGTTAAAATTGCCCATAAAATGCCTTGAGATTTTGAAGAAAGATTTCGGTACATTAAAAAAAGTTGTAATTGGTAATAATCAAAGACATGGTGATTAGGGAGATGATAGTTTGGAAAACTATTATTCCGGCCATTAATGGTGCATTACCATTCATTTTTTTAGCAAGAAGATAGGTTGCAACAGCTGTCGGCAGTGTGGTGTAGAGGACTAGTATTTTGGTGTTTAATTCGGAAACACCAAATGATTTAGCAAAAAATATTGCCACTAAAGGAACCAAAATAAGTTTTAAAAAGCTTGATGCAAAAATGTATTTCCTTGAGCCGCGAGTTTCATTGATGTTGAGAGCAGCGCCAACAACCATCAATCCTAGAGGTATTGCGGCTTTTCCTAGAATTTCCAAAGAACTAAAAAATAATTCAGGCAGAACTATTTGAAAATAATTAAACATAAACCCAATTAGGCAGGACAATATTATTGGGTGAAGGATTAATTTTTGAGTAATATTTTTAAGAATTCCATCACGGTTTTCGCTGGCGTAAACACTTAAAACAATAATTGTGATGGCGTTGATGAAAGGCACTAGAGCGGCAATTAAAATGGAGTAAATCACTAAACCCTCTGTGCCAAATAGGGCATATGCTGCTGGAATTCCAATGTGTGCAGCATTGGCGTAGACCGATCCTTGGAAGAGAGAAATGAAGTCGGAGTTTTTTATTTTAAAAACATATTTTCCTGCGAACAACAAAATCATGATTACCACAATTGTGAGCATTACTGAAAATATCATCCCATAATAGCTGGAAATATTTTGATATTTGGCAGTAGAAATTTTTACGAAAAGTAGGAAGGGTAGAAGAACATAATAAACCAGCTTCTCAGCTGATGGCCAGAATTGATCACCAATCAATTTAAAATGCTTGGCGCCATATCCAAAAATTATTATGACAAAGACGGGAAAGAGGGAATTTAGTATTTGCAGCATTTTTACAGTTCTAATCGATTGTAAAAATTAACGATGGCGGGGTTAGCTCTAATGCGATTAAAATCAATAGCATCGATGTACAAACCTTCCAAAGTTTTTACTCGCGACAATGCCACGTAAATTTGGCCATCGACAAAAACTTTGCTCAAATCGCACTTAACTTTATCTAAGGTCATTCCTTGGGATTTGTGAATTGTAATGGCCCAAGCCAGAAGAAGTGGAACTTGAGTCATTTCAGCTTCGGTGACAATTTCACGTTTCTCGACATCAAATTTTTCCAGTGCCCAAACTTCCGGTGCAATTGTTAAAAGAGAACCATTATTAAATTCTACAATTGGGTAGTTAGTTTTCTTAGAAAATTCTTTAATAATTCCCAGAGAGCCATTAATTACACCTTCTTTTTGATAAGTATTTTTAAGCATCATTACTTGCGCACCAACTTTTAATTCCATTTTTTCTGGAGCTAGGCAGTTTTTGCGAAGAAAATCTTTCTTTAGAGAATCTCCAGAAAATTTTGCTGTGAATCCTTGAGAAATATTAGGAATTTTCTTTAAATGAGCTTGATTGGTTGCATCGACTTGGGCGTTATGAGAAGCTAGAATTGTTGGTTTAATGGCGCAAACATTGTCTGGCAAATTCATTCGAGCTTGCAAAGTTTGAATATCTTTGTCACTTAATTGACCAAGACGAAGATTGTTTAATAAATCAACAAAAGCTTGATCTGCTTGACGAAAAACGGTTTTAAGCATGATGGATTTTGGCTCTAATTCTTGCCAAGCACGCGATTGAAAGCAAAATTGATAATCGTTAGCTAATTCAGAATTTCGATTAACAGGGGGGAGCTGCAGAAAATCGCCAAATAAAATTAGTTGTAATCCGCCAAACGGTTTCTCATTGCCACGAATTGCTTTTAGAAGATCGTTAATCAAATCAAAAACTGGAGCTGAAATCATGGAAATTTCATCAATTGCCAGCATTTTTGCCATTTTTAATTTTCTTCTAACGCGACTAAATTTTGCAGAAAATAAATTTTCAATAATTTGCTCTGAAGGTAAATTTCCCAGTCCAATTGCTGCCCAAGAATGCAAAGTTTGACCACCAACATTAACCGCCGCAATTCCTGTGCTAGCAGTAATGTGCAGACCGTGATCGGCGTAGTTGGCTTTTAAATATTGCAGTAAAAAAGATTTTCCGGTTCCAGCGCTGCCACTAACAAAAATGCTTTCCCCATCTTCAATGGCATAAACTGCTTGCTTTTGTTCTGGTGATAATAATTTAATAGACATTTTGGTTGACAAAAATATTTGCTAAAGGTAAATTGCGCCCCTATTTTTCTTTAGGATTTTAAGTTATTAACTTGCGCCTGAAGTTGAATTTGAAGCTTCGATAAGAAGGTTCATAAGATTTAAAAAAGACTAGAGTAGTTCTATTTCACTTTCAAACAATTAAAAAATAAAGATGTTTGCAATAATTCAAACTGGCGGAAAGCAATATCGCGTTTCAAAAGACGACAAAATCATTGTTGAAAATTTAAATTCAGAAGTTGGAGATGTTATCAAATTAGATGTTATCTTTGCTCAAAACGACAATGGTGATGCTGTATTTGGTAATCCAAATATTCAAGGAGCAGTAGTTTCTGCTGAGATAAGTAAAAATTTTAAAGACGATAAAATTATCGTTTTCAAAAAAAGAAGAAGACAAAATTCAAGAAGAAAGAATGGTCATCGTCAATTAAAAACCCTTCTTAAAATAACTGACATTAAACTTTAATTTTAATAAACTATGGCAACCAAGAAAGCGGGCGGTAGCTCGAGAAACGGTCGTGATTCGGCTGGTAGAAGATTAGGAATCAAGAAATACGGCGGTGAGTCGGTAATTTCTGGAAACATCATTGCTCGTCAAAGAGGAACAAAATGGCACCCTGGTGCTGGAGTTGGAATGGGTGTTGATCACACCATTTTTGCTGTTATTGCTGGTGTTGTAAAATTCATCAAAGCTGGAAAAAATAATCGTATCTACGTTAACGTTGTTCCTGCTGAAGCTAAGGCTTAGTTTTTTAAAATTAGAAATTAATTTTTAAAAAATTACGCTATTCAAAATTAAAAACAAAAAAGCTCCCACCTTGCCATGTAAGGGGGAGCTTTTTTATGGTCTTTTTTAAGTAATGAATGGGTTTTTATATAAATATTTTAATTGTTAAAAAATATGGTTTGTTAAATTGGGCATATATCTATTATTTACCTAGGGATTTCACAAAATGAATTAAGCTCATTTTAACATCAAAACTACTAATTTGATTAAAAGCCTTAATTAATTCTTCAGTTTCACGATTATGTTTTTTATCGATTATCTGTAATTCTTCCTCTGATCTAAAATCAATATTGTGATAATATTCATCGCGCACGCAGCCTTCATAAAAAGCGCTAATCGGCTTTTCTAGAAGTTGAGAAAATTCATAAAGCCTACTAGAGCTAATTCTGCTTTTTGCAACTTCGTATTTTTGAATTTGCTGAGGAGCCACACCAACTAACTCACCAAGCATTTCTTGGCTAATTCCTGCTAATTTACGAATTTCGCGAACTTTTTTCCCTAAGTGAATATCTATTGGATTAACGGGTTGTTTCATGGTTTGTGGAAATATTTGTGATTGGTTTGGAAAAAATGATTATAGAATTTAGGAACGCTTCGTCGATTTTAAAAGCTAAGCTTCGAAAATAAAGGCTCGCGCCCGAGAAAAGGTTATGAGGGTTTCTCTCGATCTTCGCTACGCCGCTTTTCTCACCAAAACTTCGTTTTGTCTCGAAGACGGCTAGCGCCCGATAAAAATCGTAGATTTTTCTCATAAAACCTAAAAACGCTATTCGCGTTTTTTTAACGGTTTTATCCACCAGCTATCAAGAGATAGTGAATATGGAGGAGTATTTTTAGGCATTTCAAATTTATTTTGATACAAAATTCTATGATATCCAGATCTCCATTGAGGTATAACGTAGAATTCGTTTAGTAATATTCTATCTAAGCATTTAGTTAAAATCTTAAGCTCTTTCTTAGTTTGGATTTTAGAAATTCTTTCTACCAAGTAATCAACCGCATCATTACTAACTCCCGCTAAATTATAACCACCAATAATATCTTTTTGGGAGGAATGCCAATAGCTAAATTGCTCGTCTCCCGGAACCATTCCCGAGCCAAAAACATTAACCACAATGTCATAATCATAGTTCTTTAAACGATTCTGATATTGATTTTCATCAACCAATCGAACTTTTGATTTAATTCCTAGAACCGCTAAATTTTTAATCATTGGCGTAATAACCATTTGAAAAGCTTTGCTATTAATCAAAAACTCTAATTCAAATTGACTACCAGTATTTGGGTCAATTAATTTTTGATCAATCACAAAATAACCAGCCTCTTCTAATAAATCTCTAGCTTCAATTAGGCTATTTCTAGAAAAACCGCTACCATCATTTTTAGGTAATTTAAATTCTTTGTTAAAAACTGACTCTGGAATTTTATCTTTAAATTTATTTAAAATTTTAAGCTCTACACTATTTGGAAGCCCTGAACTTCCAAATTCAGAATTCTCAAAAAAACTGTTGGTTCTATCATATGAATCATAAAAAATTTTCTCTTTTACCCACTCAAAATCAAAACTTAAGGCAATAGCTTTTCGCACCAGAGAGTTTTTAAATTTATCTTTGCGAAGATTAAAAACAAAGGCTTGCATTGGCGATGGCAAATTATGTTTAATTTGTTTTTTAACTATCTCGCCATTTTTTACTTTATCGATATTGTAAGCGTTAGCCCAATTTCTAGCGATATTTTCTTGGCGGAAATCGTAAGATCCGGCCTTAAAAGATTCCACTAAAACATTATTATCTCGGTAATAATCGTAGGTAATTTTATCGAAATTGTAGCGACCACGATTAATTCCTAAATCTTTTGCCCAATAATTTTTAACTCTTTCAAAAATGATTGATTTTCCAGCATCAACATTTAAAACGCGATAAGGGCCACTTCCAAGTGGTGCTTCAAGAGTGGTTTTGCTAAAATCTTTATCACTAAAATATTTTTCAGAGAAAATTGGCATTGAGGCAATAGACAATGGAAGCTCGCGATTATCGCCATTTTTAAGAATAAATTTAACTTCATAATTGCTAATTTTCTCCACTTTTAAAACATCGCGATACATCATTAAAAAAGATGGATGACCTTTTTCTTTTAGAATTTTGAAAGAAAAAACTACATCATCGGCGGTGACTTTTGAACCATCGTGAAAACGGGCGATTTTTCTAAGTTTAAAAGTGAGGGTTTTTTTATCAGAAGATATTTTTACTGACTTGGCAACAAGGCCATATTTGGAAGAAATTTCATCAGCGGAACCTTCCATCAAACTGTCAAAATTCATCTCCATTCCTGCTGCAGAAATACCTTTTAAAATGAAGGGATTAAGATTGTTGAAAGTCCCTTCTGCGCCATATTTAATTCCTCCACCTTTCGGCGCATCAGGGTTTACGTAATCAAAGTGAGAAAAATTTTCTGAATATTTTAAGTCGCCAAAAATTGAGATTCCGTGCCTAAAATTAGAATTTGATTCACCAGCGAAGCTATTGCTAATAAAACAAAAAATTGTGAGAATGAGTAAGATTCTTTTCAACATAAACATACAAAAAAGTGCAAATTATTCGCGATTTTAAAAATATGAAACCTGAAGTTCAAAATAGTGTTTTGACTATTGGTAATTTTGATGGTGTTCATCTTGGGCATCAAGAGATTTTAAATAATGCTAAAAG